>JASFJP010000552.1:0-3619 GCA_050121225.1 Desulfobacterales bacterium | reverse complement strand
GTGATAGCAACTTTGGTTTTTATCAGTCTATTCGGTCAAGGATAATTATCCGATAGCTGAATATTCAGAATCTGATTTTATTAAGGATACCAATACAATTCACAACCGGATCTCCGGCAAATGATATTTTCAAAAAAATGCAAGTACGGTCAACTTAGGAATGTGATGTTAATTTACCATGAAATCAATTACTCACACAAAAGCTTTCAAAATGAATGTTCCTATAGCCGATATATTTCCACTATTCAGTCCCGAAGGTGAAAAACATTGGGTGCCAGGATGGGACTATAAAAATGTGATGGGAACAACCGAACTATCTGATGATTATGTTTTTTTGACCAAAACCCATGATCACGGAACAAGCGATGCGATTTGGATAGTAAAAAAGTATGACCCCAAATTACATTTCGTGCAATTTTACAAAATAGAGCCAGGAGAAAAAATTGGCGTAGTCACGGTGAAATGCACAGAACTGGAAGCCTCAAAGACAATGATCCGAGTGACGTACAAATATCTTGCCTTGTCAAAAAATGGAGAGGAATTTATTACAGTATTTAATGAGAGTACTTACGAAGAATTCATCGATGAATGGCAAAAATTGTTAACAAATTATTTTAAATCCAAGGACTAACATCAGCAGGACCACACGAACTGACAATTCCGTTGCGCTCTATTGTCAGTCGGTTATTCAGCAAGTTCAACAAATTATCCGAAAATTGAGCATACGAAAACTGAAATTGTTCAGGATATCGGAACAAATCACAACTTGACCGCCGACAAATGATACTTTCGTCAAATGCAAGAATCCTGGCAAAGAGGTGTTGTTCAGTCTGCCATTTGCATTCAGCGGCCTCATGGCTCCGGAAAATCCAGAGTTTTCTATGATGGCCATGTTGGTGTGGACGGTTGCTCTGGGCATGATATATTGTTTGTTGATCGAACTGATTACCTCTGTCTTTTTCAAGGCGCGGAAAAAACTTGATTGCCAGCATTCGGCTATAAGAGGAATAAGATAATGAGTGTCAAAACAAGAATATTTCGGAGAGATGGGGTACAGATATGCAAATCAGATACAAAACATTTTAAGAGCCTGGTTGCCTGCTTGGTGTTGTTAATTTCAGTCTTTGGAGATACACCGGCAGAAGCGGAATGGCCTTATATTGCCTTTTCAAAAGACGGGACTCCAATTTCATATGAGATTTTCGGCGTAGGAGAACCGACGTTGGTATTTGTGCATGGCTGGAGTTGCGATGCTCGCTACTGGCGAGCCCAAGTTGCAGTGTTTTCTAAAAAATATCGTGTCGTCGTTCTTGATCTTGCAGGCCACGGCCATTCAGGGATGTCCCGCACAAAGTATACTATGGGCTCTTTCGGAGAGGATGTTCGGGCAGTAACCGAATTAACGAGCAGTCGCAGCGTTATTTTAATAGGTCATTCCATGGGCGGATCAGTGATTGCAGAAGCGGCCTGCCGAATGCCTGATCTTGTCATCGGATTAATCGGCATAGATACGCTCGAAAACATAGAGTATCCGATGACTCGCGAAGAACTTAAAAAGATGGTTGCCCCTTTGGAGGAAAATTTTCAAGATGGAAGCAGGCAGTTTGTGGGCGAGATGATCGCATCCAACACTGATCCACAGCTTCGCGAGTGGATACTCTCAGATATGTCAGCTGCACCGCCTTACGTTGCCATAAGCGCTATGAACGAAATGATAACTCAATACATCACCGGTGAAGCGGCAAAGATATTTAAACAAATCCGAATTCCAGTTATAACTGTGAATGGGGAACTTTGGCCCATCAACTTTGAAGCAAACCGTAGGCATATGTTTTCTTTTAATGCTATTGTTCTGAAGGAAGCGGATCATTTTTTGATGATGGATCGTCCCATTGAATTCAACAAAGCTTTGGAAAAAGCAATCCTTATGCTAACAGAAAAATGATTGAAGAATCCGAACCATGGCATTTAGTGGATCGCATAAAGCATGTGCCATTGAAGCCCGGCGTTCCAGAATAATTATCCAATGGGATAAATTCAAAGGGACTGGAAATTTTACAATACCAAAAATATACGTTATTGGAATCCTGTAGCGGCGAGCTTTCAGTTATGCAAGTACGCTTGACCGCGATGAAGAGCCAGAAAGTCCAGGAATTGGCAAAAAAGGAAAATCCTAATATTTTTAAGGAACAATTTCAGATTGCAACACCGCATCCCCATAACACCCAGAATGGAGTGTTATAAAGTTAAGAAAACCATTAAATCTGCAGATTTTACGAGCAAGAAATAACATATTTGGAAGATTTACAGAAAATACTCCATCACCGGTTATACGAGAAAACACACATATATTTTCCAAAAGAAACTTTCGGAACTATGCCAAGATACAACATTGTATATGAATCTAATGAAGATATTTACGGAGTTGTGCCCAAAGCATATGACTGGGTCCATTATAAAAGCATTTTAAAAGTAAAAGACGGAGGAAAATTTCCTGTATCACTTGAAATGACATTCGTACCACCCCACCCTTTTGCGTTCAATATGCCTGATAGCCATTCAATTAAAGGAACCAGTATTACCGATGTTTATGTGAAAGTCGTAAGATTTTTCAATAAATTCGGCATAGAATTCCGGAATTAAAATCTACTTATGGAACCAGCGTATAACGATAGTGGAGCAGACGGCGTGAAGATAGCGTTTTACGCGGGGGCCGTGCAAAGTCGACGTTGATTTAGGCCACTGCTCAGCGGCGGACGTTAGGCTTCCCAAAGAAAGGGCGTTTTGTAATGACCAGCAAAATTTCAATTGGAGAAATCAGCGAACTTGAAGTTAAACGACTTCTTAAAGACACTAAATTTTCAAGATTGAAGCCCGTAGTGTGTTCCTGCTGTGGAAAAAAAACAGGCTTCGAAAGAAGATTGTATCAGATAAAGGGCGTTCCAAAAAGCAAGCATTCTGATGACCAGATTCAAGAAATAATTCGATACCACTTCAAACAAAACCATTCGATTGAACATATTTTTTTTAAAACAGTTGACCGTAGGTTTATCGTTGACACAGCAACATGTGGCGGCTGCCAATCTACTGAAATAATATACGATATCGAGCTGACCCCTGATCTAATTTCTGAAATTTCAAAGTTCACAGGCAAAACCGAGTCCGAATTGGTCAAAGACTTGAATGTATTTGCTGAGAAACTAACAAAAGATTGAGCCGAAAAAGTCTGTTGAGAGGGACCGGAGGAGCCGATGCGATTTTGAAGGTTTGTGTCATATACAAAAATTTTGCCAGTGAGAGCCGTCGGGCATTAAGACCCCCGGCCTCTCACTGCGCCCTTAGCCATGAAGAAAGCTGGACTGCCAGGTGAAATATAAAGTAGAAAAAAGAAATGCTGAAATTGTCCAGAAGATCAACTCCGGGGCATCATGCAAAGAAATTGCTTCCGAATTTGGATTGTCGCGGAGCAGAATCCAACAAATTGTCAGTCGCCATAAAATAGATGTAGAGAGAAAAGAACGATCGTCAAAACTGCTCAGCAAATTAAAGATGGTCGACAATATTGACCAGAAATGGCCTATTGTAACTCTGATTCAAGATTTACGATTTCCCATAAGGG
>JASFJP010000551.1:0-3627 GCA_050121225.1 Desulfobacterales bacterium | reverse complement strand
TTCGCAGACAGCCCTCACGCACGGCAATCAGGAAGTTATTGAAAGTGCTGAATTTTTTAGCAGAGTTGTGTTCAAAGTATTACATGGAGAAACTCCCACAGCAGCTATCAAGCGAACCCTGAGCGAGGGATTCGATCGGGAGCCGTACTCAAAGTGGATCGAAAAAGGGCTCAACACTGTCGAGAAGGACACCCGGCAGACAATGCTGGATTTCGGTCAGATGTGTGAAATCGAGGCAGCATTTCCATGTGTGGTCCATTTGATCGCCAAGTACGAAGATGATCTCAAGGAAGGCCTGATCGAGAATGCCATGGCCGGCGGGGATTCGGCTGGCCGAGGTTTGATGGTGGGAATGGTTTTGGGCGCTCATCAGGGAATTGCAGCGATACCGCCAAAGTGGCTTTCCGATCTTAAAAGTCATCAGGAGATCGTTGATCTTTTAAATATAATCGGTTAGATGATATATCGTCAGCTCTTCTCAACAACCCCGCAGACCTGCATTGATTGAGGTTGACATGAACATTGTACCCACGTCTCTTGATGGACTTCTTATTATCGAACCGGTCGTATTCGAAGATAAGCGTGGCTATTTTTTTGAAACGTATCATCAAAAACGCTATCGCAATTCCGGAATTGATTACATCTTCGTACAGGACAACCTCTCATTTTCCGTAAAAGGCACTCTGAGAGGACTGCATTTTCAAATCAGAAAGCCCCAGGCAAAATTGGTTCAAGTTCTGTCCGGTGAGATATTTGATGTGGCTGTGGATGTTCGCCCCGGTTCAGCGACCTTCGGTAAATGGTCGGGAGTTCGATTATCTGAACTAAACAAGCGTCAGTTGCTCATACCCCAGGGTTTTGCGCACGGCTTCTGCGTGCTCAGTGAAACGGCTCATGTTTCGTATAAATGTTCGGCTAATTACGATCCCCAAGACGAAGGGGGTATCCTATGGTCGGATCCTTCCATCGCTATTAGGTGGCCGGTTAAAGATCCAATCCTGTCTGAAAAGGACCAAAAATTTCCCTGTTTGTCCGAGCTGCCTCCTGAAAAATTAATCAAACAAACGAGAATCTCATGAAAATTCTCATTTTCGGCGGAAAAGGACAGCTCGGCTACGAGCTAGTTCAACAAGGCCTGGCTTTGGGGCATGCTGTAAAGGCCCCATTAGAAACTCAAACAAACATCGTCGACATCGATGAGGTCAAACGCACCATTGATACCCACCAGCCATCTCTTGTCATCAACTCCGCGGCTTACACCGCCGTAGACAAAGCCGAAACTGAAAAAAAAATTGCGTTTGCTGTAAATAAGACCGGTGCAGCCAATTTAGCCCGTTGCTGCGCTCCTGCGCAAATTCCGTTGATTCAGATTTCAACGGATTATGTCTTTGACGGCCAAAAAGGTGCCCCCTACCTCGAAACAGATCCGATATCACCCATTGGTATATATGGTCGCAGCAAGGCCGACGGGGAAGCGGAAATCCGTTCGCACCTCTACAAGCATATTATCATTCGGACATCTTGGCTCTACGGTGTCCACGGACATAATTTTGTCAAAACTATGTTGAAACTGGTCCGGGAAAAGGAGCTCATCCAAGTTGTGGCGGACCAGCATGGCTCGCCGACCAGTGCGCTTGATCTGGCCGAAGCCGTATTGATCATCTGCGGGCAAATCGAAAACCGGCGAGCTATCAATTGGGGAACATTTCATTATTGTGGTCAAGGAATCACCACCTGGCATGAATTCGCTGAAAAGATTTTAGAATTGAGCCGATTGAAAGACAACGTCAAAACAGCCCGAATTGAACCCCTATCGACTGCTGAATACCCGACTGCCGCGACACGGCCGCAGTTTTCAGCGCTTGATTGCAACCGCATAACACATAGTTTCGGGATAAAACCGAAACCATGGCGGGAAAGCTTGAAACGGGTTATTGAGATAATATATTCTCCTTCCGATGAAGCGAAAAACCCATAAAATTGAACTCCTGGCTCCGGCGGGGAATTTGGAAAAACTTGAAATCGCTATTTGCTATGGAGCTGACGCAGTTTATCTGGCCGGCAAGGAGTTTAGCCTGCGGAGTTTCGCCGATAATTTTTCCTGTGAAGAGCTCGTGCAAGCGATTCCCCTAGCCCACAAAAACGGGGTTAAAGTTTATCTGGCCTGTAACATCTTCTCCAGAAATTTTGAGCAGGAATCCATTTCAGAATACCTGAGACAAATAGCTGCGCTCAGTCCGGACGCGATCATAATATCTGATCCTGGAATTTTCCTTGAAACTCGCAGCATCATCCCTGAGATCCCAGTGCATCTGAGTACCCAGGCAAACACAACCAATTATCGAGCCGTGCGTTTTTGGCAGAATCTCAGAGTGAAACGCATCAACCTTGCACGAGAACTGTCACTGCAAGAGATAGCGGGGATCGCTGAAAAAACGGATGTGGAGCTTGAAGCATTTGTCCATGGCGCCATGTGCATATCCTACTCGGGCAGATGCCTCTTGAGCAATATTATGACCGACCGCGATAGCAATCGGGGGCTTTGCACGCAACCGTGCCGGTGGAAATATGCAGTTGTGGAAGAAACCAGACCCGGTCAATACTTTCCCCTGGATGAAGATGATCGCGGTACTTATATTTTTAATTCACGCGATATCTGCATGATTGAACACATGCCCCAGCTCATCGAATCCGGACTCACGTCGTTAAAAATTGAAGGCCGGATGAAAAGCATTAACTACCTGGCAGTAGCCGTCAAAGTGTATCGCGAGGCGATTGATGCGTATTATGCAGATCCTGCTAATTTTCATGTGACTCCCGAATGGACTCGTGAACTCTCTCAGATTAGCCGCCGCGGATATTGCACCGGCTTTTATCTCAATCAGAAAAAAGAATTGACACCCAACACCAATGGAATCCTCCCCTCGCCTGAACATCTCTTTCTTGGAAAAGTGCTTTATGCGGTAGGCAACGATAGGGTAACCATAGAGGTTCGCAATAAAATACAGCGCGGTGACGAAATTGAGGTATTTTCTCCAAAGGGGCCGCTAAAATGTGATACCATCATTGATATTTTCGATTCCTACGGTGAGTCGAAAAAATTGGCCCAACCTGGCAGCCGCGTAACCCTGAAGCTCCAATCTAGCTATCATTCAAACGATCTTATTCGCAAAAACGCGCTCCCGTTTTGTGTGTAGAATTTGCTTCGTATTCAAATCTTTGGAGTAACTCAGAATCAATTTTACCTGAAAAACAAACAGCCATTCTCCGGGAGCCGTGCTGCATGAAGATGCAGATGACGATGTAGCCCTGCCCCAGAATAATTTCTTCGTGCAAAATCTTCAATATTTTGCTTTAACATACTGTTAATAATTAAAAATTACGTTAATCTGATTTAGAAGATCTTGCCTTTTCTTGGAATTTAATTTAACATTATAGAAGTAGCGTTGAGATATTTAAGGGCCACCCATGTACCGCATCCTTGGCAGGCAATCATTTCGTTTTAACTATCGAATTACTTGAATTCAAGGTTGAAACTGAAAATAGAACGGTATTCCTGAAAACACGATGTTAAGCAACTAACTGGAAATATATGGAATCAATTCCTGAAAAGTACACCCCGGTATT
>JASFJP010000550.1:0-3637 GCA_050121225.1 Desulfobacterales bacterium | reverse complement strand
TCGTAACCAATCCGATATCAGAGAGTTGCTTGGTCGTACCAAGATTGTGGACGTTTTGCGAGAGGAATCGGGGATGCTGATCGATGGCAACGATAATCAACTTATTGTATGTTTTCAAGAAAAGAAGATACCTTCGGCAAAGCTTCCAGTTGCATACGCTCGGAGCCGTGCAGTTTTCCGGTCCCTGGTATAAACGTCTGCCAAAATTTGCTTGCAGGCGACTTCTTAAAGTCGCACCTGAACCACAGGCTGGCCCGCACAGGATAATCAGAATGCAAAATCATCAATTTCTTATTGGGAACCGCGTATTCACTGCACCACTCATATACAGATTGGGTTTTTTTCTATTCTCAGCTTTCACATATAATTTCCTTCTATACATCACTGAATTCGTTGAAACACCTCAGATACTGATTTTTGGGGCCTTGTTTGGTTTATTTCCGGTTTATCAGTTTATTAATTCTCTATATGCCAAGTTAATCCTAACCGATGAAAAAATAGTGGTAAGAAAGCTTCTATTCTCATGGGAGCTTTTTTGGAAGGATATAGCGGATTGGCAGTTTCTTCCTGAACACGCTGGGGTGTGGAGATCTCCGACATTCGTTTTCACATCGCATAGCGGAAAAAAATATCGATTGGGGAATCTTCAATATTTAGGTGCTTATGAGCATGTGGATCTTATCCGTAAGTGGATAAAAATGGGTGTCAGGAAATCAAAAGCTTAGTTGGCATGGGTCAAACAAACCGGTCCTAAGGCGACTCCGGTAAGGACGCAGTCGGGGGCCTAATGAGGCGAATATAGCGCCGGAGACCCTTTTTGAAATACTAACTGATGCCAACGAATCACGGCGCTGGATTTTTGCTCCGCTGCGCTCCGCAAAAACAAGTGAGCTCAAACGATCAGAAACCCCACCGATAAAGTCCGTACCCCCTTATGCTTTTTTTACCGATTTTTGAACGCTGGCATTCAATTGTCTTTTAATATTTCGTGTGGGTTAACGTTATTTTGTTGAAATCATGTAAAAATAAAAAAAAGTCGTTTAACAAACCGTTGAACACCGACGGGCTATACTGGGGCATTTAAGATAATTCAGAGTTAAGCAAGGTTTATTGGTAAAAACACATTAAATACAAGTTTGCGGCCCGCGGGTTAACGGTGGCGTTCGCTCGGGACGATAGGGAGGAACTATGAAACGATTCTTGCTCGATGCCTTTGTGAAGCCCGGCGTGGCTATTCTGTTCTTTCTGGGCTTTGGCCTCCCGTTTGTGTTTTTTGGTTTCCAGTCCGTTGACTTGCATGGCCTCCGGAAGACGGAGGGTCAAGCGACCTTCACCATTGCCCGAAAGCACTTCTGGGGGATCGTGAAAACTAAGCGGACCGTTGCCCACGTTGAACGAGCCGCGACGGCCACCTCCGACACCGGCACGGGCACGGACAGGCGAGTACTGCAGAGTGCAGTACTTGTCGCCGGGTCTCAGGAGACCCCTGTATTCATGGGTGCCAGTAATGTGGACGACCGCCTGAAAAAGCGACTCGTCACAGAGGTAAACACTTTCATTCAGGATTCCAGTCAGACTGACTACGCAGGCACATTTCGGATACGAAACGTGTTCGGATGGGTCGGCCTCCCTTTCGCGGCGATTGGTCTGTTTGGCCTATTGGGATGGCCACATACCATCATTTCGAAATGGCGAGAGCACCGGAAGACATAGTAGGAGCGAACAAAGCACTGTACGTTATTGCTTGCTACGCGCGCAAACGTGAGTGCAGACGTTGGGCGGAGTAATGCCATGCAGATTGTCGAACGATTCTTTCAGGAGTTATTGAAGACCAAGATGGATATATCATTGTGCCGCGTTTCATCAGAGGGAAGTAAGACACTTCGGGTAGTCTCCAAGGTCTCCTCACCACGAATTATTGTCGGCCTCGTTTTTATCCTCCCGGCTCTATTCTTGCTTGCTTTTGTTATTTCGGCAGAACGATTAGACTGGCTACTACTAGTCAGTGCAGCCCTATTGTGCCCCCTGCTATTTTCCGTGGGAGTGCTTTTCGCTTTTGTAAGGGACGAAATCGTCTTGAGTCCTGTTTCGGGCGTAGTCATACGGCGTGTGGGACTCCCGTGGTTTAAACGGGGGATTTCGGTGCCACTTCCTAGTCGAGGACGAATACTCCTTTGGAAAGAATTGGACAGTTCGGATAATCCTTGTTGGTGGTTCAATATCTGCTGCTTTGAGAAAGGGGATGTTGGGTTTACCATCGCAGACGACCGTGCACGAGCCATTGCGTTTGCTAAACGCCTGGCGGATTTTCTCTCCTGGCACGTAGAGGACGATACGGAACCTGGGTGAAAAGGTATCACGCCCAACAACCGCTTTCACGCCGATCCGCGAATAACGGCAGTTTTAACAGGATGCTTTCCCGGCGCGGGCGGGTGAAGCGGAGCGTTCAGTCTTAATTCCATCGAAAAACTGATTGGTATACGAAATCCTAAAAACATCGGAAGTTGCGATTTCGGCTATCACGTAAACAATTTAAGAATTACAACAGTTTTCGATTAGCACATCATTTCGCAAAAATTGATCAATTAGAGATTGCTACTTCTAATCGAATGCCGGCCAAGATCACCTTGATTGGCCCTTGAACAAAAAAATCAATGGTTTTGTTTTACTGAATTAACTGCCCATTTGGAATTATCCGTGGAGATTTTCAATCCATTTCATAGCCTCGGTATCACTTATCTTTCCCAAATAAATTTGTGTGATCGACAAGTTTGAATGACGGAGGATTACCTTGCTCACAATTTCCAGCGGCACACCGGAACGACTTGCATAGGTTGCCGAGAATCGCCTTAGATCATGTGGTCTTAAGTCAATGCCAACCAACTTACCGGCATTTTTCACTATCACGCGCGCAGCATTATAGGTAATCGGGAAAATTCGCTGGTCCGACTCAATCCCCTTTTCACTGATGTAATCTTTTAGTCGATCGGCAATTCTTTGCGGGATGAACACAACCTCTGACTCTTTACCGCTTTTCGGATCCGGCAGGGTAATTTTGCGATCCTGTATATCGGCGGGTCTGATCTTTAAAACTTCCCCCACTCGCATTCCTGCCCTGGCCATTAACTCCAGCATGATTCGGTTTCTGGGTTTTTCAATTTTGAAAATTATTTCATCGATCAGATCCTTTTCAACAATTTTCCACTGCTGAGGGCGGCTGTTCTTGAAGACCTTTCTGAGAATTGGAGTGTCACATGGATTGTGCATCTCGAGGTCAATGGAATTTCTGACGTAATTGAAAAAAGCTTTGAGACTGGAGTAACGGTTGCGTTTCGTGGTCTGTTTGGTACCCTCGGTAATCCGGGTTAAGAAGGACAGGATGTCATCCGGTGTGATGGATCCTATGTCTCGGTCACCGAATTGATCGTTGAAGTTGGTGAAAAGAAACTCATAATTTTTCAGCGTATTTTTTTTTTGAATTGAGCCTGTGATACTCTTGATACGAATGTATGGCTTGGGATACTTTCATTTTACACCTCCATTTTTTTGGGGCCTAAATAGTTTGACCTTGGCCGGCACTTTCATTTAATAGCATATATGGATACAAACATCGCTAACAAAACACACTAGATCTAGA
>JASFJP010000549.1:0-3645 GCA_050121225.1 Desulfobacterales bacterium | reverse complement strand
AACAACCGCCATTCCCAGTCCCGTACCACTTCGACCCATCACTTTCTTGGTGTAAAACGGCTCAAATATTCGACTTAGATCCTCCTTGGCGATGCCTGTTCCCGTGTCCGAGACTTCCAAAACAACGTAGTCGCCTTCCTGAACGTCATCTCCAGATGAAGGCTGTTCAATATATTGATTACTCGTGGAAATGGTGATGACGCCGTTTTCAGGCATTGCCTCAGCTGCATTTGAAACTAAGTTCATCACCGTCTTGAATAGATGCACAGAAGAGCCCTGTATGTTCAACAGATCGGAGGTAACATCTTTTTTAATATCGATTGAGGGATGGTATGTTCTTAGTTTTTCAAACTCTGGGCTCACAAGATATTCTGAAACAATATCATTTAAATTGACTACATCAGCAACCGCCACTCCCCTTCGTGCCAATGTCAGTAGATCCTGGACAATAGCTGCAGCCTTTTTCCCGGATTCGCGTATTGTCTCAAGAGGCTTCGCTAACGGGCTGTCCGGAGGAAGGTCCATTAATAACAATTCAGGATAACTTAAAATACCTGACAAAATATTATTTAGATCATGTGCGACGCCACCTGCCAGCGTTCCAATGGCTTCCATTTTTTGAGCATGTTGAAGTTGTTTTTCTAGCTTATCCTTTTCCTTCGCAGCGCGCTTCCTCTCGGAAATATCTCGGGAAACGCCTAGAATTCCAGAAACATCCCCATTTATGTCTCGTAAAAAACTTGCCGTGACCTCGATCCATATGGTTGAGCCATCTTTGCAATATTCTTCCAATTCCAACGTCCTAGACCGTAACGGATTAGTCGGTGAGGTACGTTCTATCGCTAGTTCTTCTGCAATTGTATTCGTGGCTAATTTTAAGGAATCAGGTGTCAAGACAACATCCAAGGGAAGATTCAGGAATTCATTTTGGGCATACCCTAGCATGTTTGAAACCGATGGACTCACATACGAAAATTGCAGGGTCGCCACATGTAAAATCCAGATTACATCCGACACATTGTCTGCTAATAAACGATATTTGGCCTCGCTTTCCCGTATTTTCCTGAACGAAACAGCGTTCATGATACTTATAGCTGTGTGCGAGGCAACGCCGATGATTAGGCTTAAATCGCTCTGAGTAAGAGGTTTATTCGAGTTCAGTCTCGCGACAACCAAAATACCCAAGGATTCGTTTTTATAGGCTAGGGGGACACAAATAAATGATTGGATGCTTTTCCAGTTGAGGAGCTTGACTAGTTTCTGTGCAAATTTGGCCTCAATTGTGTCGCAATCATTAACTAAAAAGGGCTTTTGCTTTTTGAAGCATTCGGCTATGAGGGCATCATCGTCAAGAACATTAAGGTCTATTTCGGTTTTGTTAGCATAACCGGGATTATCGTCCTCATAACTGAAATTTGCCACAAGCTCTATTTGGGTTTTTTCTTCATTTTGAAGCAATATAGTGCCGCAATCATATTTCAAATGTTTTTCTACAATTTTCAAGACGGTTTGCGCTATTGTATCAGTATCCACGATACCGGATACAGATTGACCCACTTCTTGTATCAACGAGGCATTATTGCGACGAGTATTCATCTCATCCAAAAGGGCCTCAGCGACATTGCCCTGAGTTGCTACCGTATCTATCAGCTCCTTCTTTTCAACTCGCTCCAATTTGAATGCTACAAATAAGCAAAAATATGCCAAAATTAAAACCAACATGGTCCATGACGAGTGAGATAAACTGAAAAAAGAGGTCAAGAGAGTTAACAAGCTAAACAATAGGCATAAGTTGCGCAGGCCTTTCCATTTGAGGGATGGTGTTTTCGGCCATGTGACGATATAGCGGCAGCAATCACCACCGTTATGAATGCACGTCGGGTGCTCTATTACAGCAAACGCTTCATTAAATAACTTTGGAACGGATTCAAGGGTTCCAAGTCTATTGCTACATTGATAGGGTTTTTCGTTAACGCCCGGTTTTGGTGTGCAAATGATTTCGGCTTTATTCGCTTTTAATTTTCGGGCCTTGAATTCAGACCCTAGAGTCATACTGTTGGCGAGTTTTCCAACCTTGAGGTAGATGAAAGACATATTGACCAGTCCCAATGCGTACTGTTTGGCAGGGCCGAGTCTTTCAGATGATACCGCAAAGCGGCCGGCTTCTCTGGCGATGTTTTCATTACCGGTTTTGGCGACCAAGGTTTCATGAAAACGGTTGACTTGATCCTGGCTGAACCAATGCCCCGGGTCCTCCGCTGCATATTTTGTCATCCCTGCGGATTCTAAAATCAAATCAATATCAAGGTCCGGATAATTCCTTTTTAGATATTCAATATAAATCATGATGATCCGGCTGCTGTAAAGAGGCGTGTCTTTATCGATTTTAGGCGCGTGCCCCGGATCCGGCTTTGACTTCATTTATTCGTGTTCCTCTATGGCGAGCTTCTGTTTTTTAACGCGGTTAGGATTAAGAGCCAATCTTTAATTGAAGCAGATTGCTTGGTAAAATCACGTGCTATTTTATATCCTAAATTTCGGCTAATTTAATAAAATCTTTAACAATTTGTATCTGGAGACCAGCGCCGAAAAGCTCGCGAATGAAATAATATGAAGTGTTTTGTTTTTAATGCAAAGCAGGTTAACATTGTTGAATTCGTAAAAAGTCGAATTCATCAGGTGTTGGAAATTTCGTGTCTTGGGGCTGGTATAACGTATATAACTTTTTCTGGCTATCTGCAAAGCCGGTGTAACTTAATTGAGCTTTCGGGATAACCGTATAACATTTAAGACAAATCAGCGACCATCAGCAGAGCCTGGTCCCTTCCAGGGGTCTTCCTCATACCCCCAGCTCTGATGGTGGTCGCTGATTCATTGAGTCTCTCTGCGCCTCATTTCCTCACTGCGGATTTCGCGGCGCAGCAGTTTTCCGACCTTTGATTTTGGTAGCATGTCGCGGAATTCGATGTAATGCGGAACCTTGTAGGAAACTAGGATCTCGCGACACCATTTTATAAGATCGTAACCCGTAATTCCCTTGATGTCCTCTTTCATAACCACATAGGCTTTGATGCGCTCGCCGACTTTTTCATCCGGAACCCCAACTGCACAGGCAGCAATCACAGCCGGATGCTCCTGGAGCACGGATTCGATTTCGGATGCCGATACCCGGTAGCCTTTATGCTTGATGGTGTCCACGGTGCGGTCTACAAAGAAAAGGTTGCCGTCCTCATCCATGGACATGATATCGGCTGTGCGATACCACATGTCACCTTCAAGTTCGACAAACGATGTGGCGGTTTCTTCGGGTTTGTTCAAGTATTTGGTGACCATAAATTCCGAAGAAACCAGCAATTCACCGGGTTGACCCGATGCGACGGGTTCTAGGGTGGTGGGTTTGACAATTTTGACCTTTTTGCTCGCGACGATGCGACCGACACTTTTCGGCGGATTTTTTTGATCAACCGGGCTCATGGAGACACCACCGCAGGTCTCGGTAGCGCCATAGCCTTGGTAAATGGGACGGCCGAATTTTTCATTCCAGCGTTTGCCGATTTCTACCGGGAGAACATCACCTCCACTGAAACAATATTGCAGGGAACTCAGATCATACTGGTGCAGACGATCATGCTCCAGAATCAAGCG
>JASFJP010000548.1:0-3646 GCA_050121225.1 Desulfobacterales bacterium | reverse complement strand
AGGTTACAGTAGCCCGTTTGTTTAATACGATCGGACCCCGACAGACGGGTGCCTACGGAATGGTCGTTCCTAGGTTTATTGCTCAGGCGATAAAAAATGATCCTTTGACGGTGTATGGAGACGGCAACCAAACTAGAACATTTACCGATGTAAAAGATGTCGTTTACGCGTTTATGAAAATGGTGGAGAATGAACAATCCTTTGGCGAGGTATTTAATCTCGGAGGTGTCGAAGAAATTACTATTCTGGATCTTGCCCAGAAAATAATAACTCTTACAGAGTCGAGATCAAAAATTATTCTGGTTCCTTACGAAGAAGCATTTGGGGCTGATTTCGAAGATATGCTGCGCAGAGTGCCGAGCATTGATAAGGCGGAGCGCCTTATTGGATTTCAACCCAATGGACAACTAGATTCCATCCTCAAAAGAATTATTTCTTCTATGGAAAATTAGAATTGTACATGTCTTTTTTAATCCCTTTGCTGTCGTTTCTTTTGTGTCTAGCATCTACCCCCATTATCCGTCACATTGCAGTTAAAAGAGGTTGGGTCGCTCATCCCACCAAGGAAAGGTGGCACAAAAAACCGACCGCTTTAATGGGCGGTGTAGCCATCTACCTTGGCATGGCCGCCGCTCTTTTTTTTACTGCAGATTTTTCAACCATTTTACCTCATATCTACAGATCCACGGACTCGTTACATTTACCCTCGCTGGGGGCTGTTATCTGGATTGGCGTCACATTTTTATTTATACTAGGATTTGTCGATGATTTACTGCATATAAAACCTCAGACCAAGTTGGTTGGACAAATTCTGATTGCATCCTTAGTAGCTTTCTTAGGATTTCGGCTCCACTGGTTTGTATCCCTTACACTAGATACGATGGTAACGATTGCCTGGATCGTCGGAATTACGAACGCCTTTAATCTGCTCGACAATATGGATGGACTTTGCGCCGGCGTAGGCGCTATTGCTGTTGTGTTTCTATCTTTGCTGTTTTGGGGTACGGCACCGGATGCGGCACTCATCGCGCTAATAGCGGCAGGTGCTCTGGGCGCATTTCTGATTTTTAATTTTAACCCCGCATCTATTTTTATGGGAGACTGCGGCAGCCTTGTCATCGGTTTCATTATTGCAGTGCTGAGTCTTTACTTTTCAGAAACTCAAGCAGCCAATTCTTTATCTAATTTCACGGTGCCGTTAATGCTACTCCTGGTTCCAATTTTTGATACAACGCTGGTTACTTTAATCCGCCTGCTAAGTGGACGCAAGGCATCTATTGGCGGCAAAGATCATACCTCCCACAGATTGGTTTTGATGGGGTTTAGTGAGAGACGTGCTGTTCTGTTTTTGTATGGCATCGGTATCATTTCAGGAATTTCCGCTTTATACGTTAGCCGCGCGGATAGGCTGACATCCCCGGTAGTCATTATCCCCGTAGCACTGGCTATCGTGCTAATGGGGGTTTATTTGGCACAGCTGAGAGTGTATCCGGAAAAAGAATTCTCCCTTTTACGTGATCGACCCTATACGCCGATTTTAATAGAGCTGACCTACAAACGGCAGCTCATGCAGGTGATACTTGATTTGGGCTTGATCGCCTTTTCCTATTATCTTTCCTACCGTCTTCGATTTTCGGGCGAAACATTCCCAATTTTCTTTAAGGTCTTTTTAAATTCATTACCCACGGTGATTGCCTGTAAATTTGTGGCGTTTTTCGCAATGGGAATTTACCGTGGGATGTGGGGATCGTTAGGTTCCAGTGATATTCTTGTTTTTCTCAAAGCCTCTTCTTTTGCCACCATCCTATCGGTCACAGCAGTTGCTTTCATTTACAGATTTGCGGGCTTTTCGAAAGGAATCTTTGTCATTGATTGGCTCTTAACCAGCGCTTTTCTATTGGGGACGCGAGGATCATTTCGATTTTTCCTGGATACAATTAAGCGTAAATCTCTTGGCGGTGAAAAAGTACTTATTTATGGGGCTGGTTTAGGCGGCGAGTTGTTATTACGTGAAATTTTGAATAATAGAAAGCTGAAGATACATCCGGTAGGCTTTATTGATGATGACGGTTTGAAAATCGGTAAACGTCTCCAAGGATTTCCGATTCTGGGAGCGTATAAAGACCTTGATACACTTGTAAAAAAATACGGAATTGGCGGTCTGCTGATTTCATTTAATCACAAGGACCCAGATAAAATGCAGGTGCTGAAAAAATTTTGTAGAGAAAATGACCTGCGATTAAAACAATTCTCGATTAATGTTGAGCGGGTTAATCTTGAATCTTGATATATTTTGAAATTTAACAAAAAAAGAATCACGAAAACACGAAATTACCAAAACACGAAAGAAAAAAAATTATGGCGCACACTTACAAAAATTCATCACATATTGCGGCATTCTTTGACTTTGATAAAACACTTCTCGATACAGAAAGCAGTCGTCTGGGATTTAGATATCTCAGGGAGCGACGGATGATATCCATAGGCTTTCTTCTTAAGGTGATTACGGTTAACTTTTTTTATCAGCGCCATTGGATCTCCGATGAAAAAATGGCAAAGATCCTTATTAGATTTTACCGGAACAAACGCTTGGAAGACTTTCAAAAGGGATCATCGGCATTTTATCACCAGCAATTGAAACCGCACTTGGCACCGAACATTCTCGCGAGAGCGAGGAGACATCGCAAAGAAGGGCATGTGTTGGTTCTCATTTCCGGATCCGTGCGGTATTTGCTGAAACCGGTAGTTGAAGACTTGGATTTTGACCATTTGGTGTGTACCGACCTCGAAACCGGATCGAATGGTTTGCTGACTGGTAAACCCAAAGGAGCTGTATGCCTGGATAGCAATAAAGGTATGTTTGCTAAGAAGTTGGCCGAAAACGAGCACATCGATCTTAAATCATCCTATGCTTATGGCAACCATCAGGCAGACTTGCCGTTGCTAAAATTAGTGGGACATCCCCATGTGGTTGAGCCTACCGAACCTCTCAAACGGGTCGCGCTGGAAAGAAACTGGCCGATATTGACATTCCGATAGACAAAAAGAGGAAATACCTATACCAAAGGCAGGATATTTAATATCCTGCCTTTGCTGTTTTATGCCTTATCAATAACAAATTGTGTTTTATATTTGAGAATGGTCACAATTGTAGAGTAATTTCGTGATTTCCAGATTTCGTGTTTTCGTGATTAAAATATTTTCTTCATAAAAAGCAAAGATATTACGATTAAGATCCTAAATAGCCTAGAATATTCACATCGTGATTATGATAGCTTTTACTTTATTGAGCCTTATCTGGTTAGCAGATATGGCGCTATTGGCTGCTATTGGCCCGATAGGAAAGCATCCAATCGGCTCTGCTATCCTATATATATTGGGGCATATATTGATGGTCATGCTGGTTTGGAGATTTCCATCCAAACTTTCTCACGCAAAGACATATACACTTATCTTCTGTTTGGGAATTTTGGCCAGATTGCTGTTTCTGCAATATCCAGTTAGCAATGATGTATTTCGGTATGTTTGGGAAGGATATATCCAGAATCTTGGTTTTAATCCTTACAGTTATCATCCTAACCATTCGGCTCTTGTAGAAATTGCCCGGGGAAAACTCCATCCTGTGTGGTTGCAGATTAACCACCCC
>JASFJP010000547.1:0-3647 GCA_050121225.1 Desulfobacterales bacterium | reverse complement strand
AAATGGAAATTGGTAACTTCAAAATCAAAATCAATACCAATAATTGTCCCCATCTGCGGCCGTTCTTTCCGTGATGTTAGACCGGCATCCATCATGGCCCTTGCACCGACTTTTAACATCAACAGCTGTTGGGGAAGAATATCCGGAATTTCATTTGGGGGTATGTGGAATTCACCTGCGGCAACGCCTAAGGTCTTCATGAATCCGCCAGTTAGCATTGCATTCGTTGAATACCGATCCATCAGATGATCGCATCCTTTCCATCGGGAAGCCGGTCGTTCTCTGATGGTAGATGTCCCGTTGAAGATGAATTCTTGAAAATCTCTCAACGATTTTGATTCGCCAAATGTGGTCTCCATGCCAACGATGGCGATATCCGTTGTTGAAGTTTGGTCGCCCGCGTTGCCATTATCTTTGATTTGGTGGGCAGGAGTATTGATTTTCAAAGTTGACGATTGTATCGCATCGGCTGTCGGTAAAGCGCGATTCACATTCGGACACCATTCTTCAAGCAGAAGGTGAGCATTTATACCGCCGAAGCCGAACGCACTGACAGCTGCTCGCCGTGGAAGGTCGTCATTTCTGCGATGCCAGTCCTGAGGGACAGATTGCACACGAAAAGGCCCGTCGTGCAACGGGCTGTTTCGGGGGGCCTTTTTAAAGTTCAATGAAGGTGGAAGAATTTTATTCTGCAGAGCCAAAAGGGTTTTCATCATTCCGGCGGCACCGGCGGCAGTGAGTAAATGACCAATCATTGATTTCACAGAACCGATGGCACACTGATGTAATTCCCAATTCGACACTCCCCATAGCTTTTTTAGGCTGTGCAGCTCAGTGAGATCTCCGAGGGGGGTTCCGGCACCGTGACATTCAATTAGGTCGATATCTTGAGGTGACCATCCGGCACATTCATATGCCCTGCGCATGGCGCGCACCTGACCTTCGCTGTCGGGAGCTAGTAAATTACCCCGAAGATCATTTGAGAGGCCGATTCCGGTAATTAAGCCCTGTATGGGATCCTGGTCACGCAACGCATCTTCTATTCGCTTTAATAGAAATAACCCGGCGCCTTCTCCGACTACCAGTCCGTCAGCACTCTCATCGAAAGGTGAGCAGCGTCCGGATGGAGATAAGGCTTTTAACTGGCTGAAGCCGACTTGAGTAAACAGGCAGTCCGGTCTTGAAACGCCTCCGGCGAGCATCGCATCGGTGCGATGCGCGTTAAGCTCATCGCAGGCCAGTTTGACCGCATAAAGGGAAGATGCGCACGCCGCATCCAGAGTATATGTGCCGCCTCCCAGACCGAAACTTCTGGCTATAATTGCCGCCGGAAGGCTGGTCACACGACTGGCAAAATATTGATTGCGGTTTAGTTTATGATTGGTTCTTTGTATTTGAGTTGACGCCGCATCGGGGAAAAGTTGTTTTTTAACAGCCGAACCGAGTACTTCTCTGGTGATTAAGGATGTGGTTTCGCTCGGTAAAGCTATTGCGGCAAGAATCACACCGGTGCGCTCGCGGTTTACGGATGTGTTCAGAAGATTCGAAAGCGCCACTCGTCCAGCATGCAGCACAATGTGATAGAGAGGATCCAGCGCCTGTATCAGATCTTTTCTGAGATTAAACCCATCAGGGTCAAACTCAAAGTTTTCAATGAGACAACAGCGTTTTGAATAGGCCTTATCCGGTTTTGGTTCCCCGTCGACCATCACATCCGGATCAACTATCCATCGACTGTGCGAAACGTCTTTGGTTGAGTCAACTTTATTGACAATATTATGCCAATATGTATTCAGATCGGAGGCGCCGGGAAACACGCCGGCCATTCCAACCACGGCGATGGGTTTTGGTCGCTTCATTGGCTGTGAAACGCCTCTTTTATGAGCAACATGGACACGGATTTTTCACTTAAATGTATACTCTAAATAAAATTTATTTTTATACCTGAATCTCAAATCCATGGCAAGCGGTAGAAAGCGTAATTGCATAAAAATAACTTGTTTCAGGTTTCTATCGATAGGGAGAACAAAATGAGACGGAGGCGAATATTCGAGATTCAACGCCTCCCGAAAGCCGACGGAGATGCACTCGTTTTCGGTGTTGTTCTGTTTTCGAGAGGATCTGAAATTGCTTGCCTTTCAGATTTGATAATTTTTCACCGACTTTTTTAGTATTTTTAGAACTAATTCCGGCAACACTACTTGTGGCTGTCTTTGAAGTATAAGCTTTCAAACTCCTTTAGAAGGGATCGCAACGTGTTAACATGTGCGAGATCGGTGGTCTGCTTGCATTTCATGGCAGAAAGCAACATTTTGTGTAGCAGTGTTAATTTCTCATTATAGTTTTTGTCGCTTGGCTTTATGCGCTGGGTCATAAAATATTGCGCTACAATCTGCTGGATCTTGCCGGCATGATCCTCTTTGTTGTTGATCCACCGTACAAGTTGATTGTAGGTCACCGGATTTTGGTTTTTCAATTCAACAATCTTCGTCATCGATTTTTCAATCGTAACGCTATGCTCATAGATTAGTTTGGTTCGCAGTTCATCATCGTAAATTCCGCAGGGTATCTCGCAATGCGCGGCCACATTTGATACGGGAAAAAGCAAAAAGATAGACCCAATCATCCATAAAAACATAGAACGCTTCATATTTGCCTCCTTTTTACGCCTCCAATTCGCTTAACTTGCTGGCATTGAGGTTATTATCAATCTCTCATCAATTTTTCATGCAAAATTCAGGTATGAATTGTTTCAGACTCATTCGCTAACATTAGTTCCCCCGATCTTGATGTCAAGTTAGGATTTGTCTTTACTCGCAAAATGGCAGATATCTGACAGTTAGGTATCAATAACCAATCGGGTGAATTCAGATTACCTTTAACTCTCTTCTATTCGTTTTTCAACCTAATAATGATTGTGAAGGATTGTTGACTTGACTATATCTCAATTATTCCGTTAATGACATAAAAAGCATCATATAGAATGAACAGAATTGCTTTCAGATGAGTTAGAGATCAGATAGTTGACTTTATATCTACATTTGTGCGATTTAAATTTTTCTTAAGGTTATTGCTTGACAACATTACTTCTTATAGGGTAAGTAATTTTCATAGTACTTTTGAAGGCGCATTGACAGATAGATTTTCGACGATTGATGCAGCTTTAAATGTCATTAACAAACAATAAACCAAGGAGGAAAGAGGGAATGGCTATTTTAAAAAAAGATCTCTCAGCTATGAGAAAAGACTTTAAAGCGCTTGAGAGAAAAATGGAAAAACTACTGAATGCAGTTGAAAAAGATGCAAAGATCAAAAAAACCGCTAAACCCAAAGCCACCAAAGTCAGAGCAGTAAAACAAGCTAAGGCTAAGAAAACAGTGGCTGCAAAAAAAAGTCCCCAGATGACGGCCACCGACCAGATCCTGAGGATTGTTAAAAGATCGAGAAAAGGTGTTGATGTTCCGACTCTGAAAAGCAAAACTGGTTTTGATGACAAAAAGGTTCGCAATATTGTTTTTAGAGCCTCCAAGGAGGGCAAAATCAAGAAATCCGGAAGAGGTATATACGTTGGTGCCTGATGTGAAAACTCTATGATCATCCGTCTTTTTCAGATCTTACTCGTATTTATCGCTTTGATTAACTCGGTT
>JASFJP010000546.1:0-3655 GCA_050121225.1 Desulfobacterales bacterium | reverse complement strand
GAAAGTTCGCTGCTATCTGACTCTCCCGAACCTCAGCCACAGGAATCAGCCCCTTCACAACACACTGCAAAAGCCATTGAACCGCTCATATTGAACATCGTTAGCCAGTTGACCGGTTATCCGGTTGACATGCTGGGTCTAGATATGGACATCGAAGCCGATTTGGGGATTGACTCCATCAAACGGGTGGAAATCCTGTCGACTCTTGAAGAAAAATTGCCGGATCTGCCGTCGGTTTCACCGGAAATAGTGGGCAACTTAAAAACATTAGGGCAAATCGCGGAATATTTGACAAGCTCCCATAAACCTGATGTCGCTGAAACTCAAACCCAAAATTTCATTGACGTTGTCGAATCCCCTCTTTCGGCAAAGACTTCCTCGCAGCCCGATGAGCCCAAGCTTGGAATAGAAACGGTCATGCTCGAAGTTGTCAGCCAACTCACCGGCTATCCGGTTGACATGCTGGGTTTGGATATGGACATCGAAGCCGATCTGGGGATTGACTCCATCAAACGGGTGGAAATCCTGTCAACTCTTGAAGAAAAATTGCCGGATCTACCGTCGGTTTCACCGGAAATAGTGGGCGAATTAAAAACATTGGGACAAATTGCCGATTATTTAATTGCTGCGGATTCCAATGATGATCAAGATGGCCAAGCGGAACTCAAACCATCCACAGCAGACGCGTTACCAACGATTGCACCTTTCGGAAAGCAAGCCAACCATCCGGATATAATAAAAATTCCGCGCAATGTTGTATGCCTTAGGGAAGCACCCGATCTCTCCGAAGCGCCGATAGTCATTAAGAGTAACAAGAAAGTGTTTATTACCGATGATAATACCGGCTTGTCAGAGCAGATTTCAGATGAACTGTCTAAAATGGGACTACATGTGGTAAGAATTTCGCTGGATATCTTGAAGTCTAATAAACAGCTAACTGAGGCCGCCGGACTGATCATCGTACAAGATCCTAAATCAGCTGCGATGAAACAAAATCTAAAAGATGCATTTGAGCTGGCCCAATATCTGGCACCACAACTGCTTTCTTCAGCGTCAGAGAGTGGTGCCTTACTGACGACCATTACTCGACTGGATGGCGCTTTTGGGTTCAAAGGGGAGAGCCTAAGCCATCCAGTGCAGGGCGGACTGGCTGGCCTTGCGAAAACAGCCGCAATTGAATGGCCACAAGTTTGTACACATGCAATCGACATTTCCCCGAAGTGGACAGATAACCACGAGATCGCCAAATCGGTTGTAAATGATATCCTCACTCCTGGACCAATCGAAATCGGACATGATTTCGGAAACCGGTGGACACTAGCTCTAAATCCAAGACCATTTCCTGCCGGGCATATCAACTTGAAACGGGATGACGTCGTTGTCATCAGTGGTGGCGCCAGAGGAATCACAGCAGCAGCTGCCTCAGCACTTGCAGAGCATGTCAAGCCCGCCTTGGTTTTAATCGGTCGATCGTCAGAGCCGGAAGCCGAACCGGATTGGCTGGCTTCCGCCGCTGATGAACCAGCGATGAAAAAAGCCATACTGGATAACGAATTCCAAAAACATAAGGTCTCACCAGCTCAACTTGAAAAAATCTATAAACGGTACCGGGCAAATCGAGAAATATCGCAGAATCTAAAAGAATTAAGATCCACCGGGGCACGTGTTGACTACCATTCGGTTGATGTACGTAATTTAGACGGTTTGAAGTCACTTCTGGAGAAAATTCGAACAACCATCGGACCGATCAAAGGTATAATTCATGGCGCCGGGGTGCTGGAGGATCGCTTACTGGTCGATAAGAATCTCAAACAATTTGAGAGGGTTTTCGATACCAAGGTCGACGGCCTGGACAATTTGCTGCAGGCAACTAGCAGTGATGATTTAAAGTATATTGTTTTATTTTCATCTGTTGCTGCTCGCTTAGGCAACAAGGGACAGGTAGATTACGCAATGGCGAATGAAGTCATAAATAAAACTGCCCAGGCTGAAGCTTTAAAACGACCCGGCTGCCGTGTTGTGTCGATTAACTGGGGACCATGGGACGGCGGAATGGTAAATTCGGCTTTGAAACATGAATTCGAACGCAACGGTATCCCCTTAATTCCTGCTGAGACCGGAGCCGATTGCATGCTCTACGAAATGATGGGGAACCCGCTTCAGCCAGCAGAAATAGTTATCGGAGCCAACATTGAAAGGCCCAAAGAAGTCAACCATGAGTATCCAAAACTGGCAGTTTC
The DNA here is from genome assembly GCA_050121225.1 of Desulfobacterales bacterium. Taxonomy (GTDB): domain Bacteria; phylum Desulfobacterota; class Desulfobacteria; order Desulfobacterales; family JAFDCJ01; genus JAFDCJ01. Next base: position 1,415 of record JASFJP010000546.1, on the reverse strand, counting down.
GACGAAGCGGTCGGCGCCAAAAAGCAACGACCACCTTTCACTGGTTTTTAAACAGAATGTTGATACCGACCACTACCCTATATTAAAATCTCACATTATTGATGGATGCCCAGTCGTTCCGGTAGCCTTAATTACCGAATGGTTCGCACATGGCGCATTGCATGAAAGCCCTGGACTTGTCTTGCACGGGTTGAATGATATTCGCATTTTGAAAGGAATTCGCTTGGAAAACAACCAGCGTCTCATCCGACTGCTTGCCGGTAAACCCAAAAAGAATGGTGAATTTTTTGAAGTAGAATTGGAATTACGCGATGGAAAACATGCGGGTCAAGATATTATCCACTCTCGGGCGACAGCCATTTTAAGTGATCAATTGTCAAATGCCCCGCCGTTTCAAATTTCAAAACAAATGCTTGCAACAACATATACCCGCACTATCGATGAAATCTACAATAAGATACTTTTTCACGGTTTTCAGCTGCACGGAATTCGAAAAATAGTCAGCTGCTCGTCCAAGGGTATCGTGGCTCAGATTTCCCCCGCCCCTCCCCCGCAAGAATGGATATCCGTACCATTGAGAAATCACTGGATTGCCGATCCATTGGTTATGGATAGCGCATTTCAATTGGCAACCCTGTGGTGTTTCGAAGAGAATGGTATCGTGTCACTTCCAAGCTACTGCAAGGCGTATTCCCAATATCACCGCCAATACCCGACAGACAACGTCTTGGTGGTGTTGGAGATAAAAGAGGTATCCAATCGAAAAATGCGTGGAGATTTTACTTTCCTGGATGGCAGCGATGAAGTGATTGCAAAGTTGCTAGGCTACGAGGCCATTATGGATGCTTCCCTAATCGAAGCATTTAAACCGCAGTTCAAGGCCTCAGCATGATTTCTATTTAGCTGCTTTTCGGTTGACTGAAACCATAAACGTGTTGCAGCGTTTAATCCAGACCTTTATTGATATCGGCAGGTATACCACAATAATCTATCGACTCTAATGTCGAAACGAAATTTTTACATGGTGGACAGAATTTTTTGGGTCTGCCACGGCCCGACCATAATAGTTTCATTCGGTGACTTACGCCGCACTTCGGGCAGACGCATTCTGTTGTAATTCCGTCAATAGAATTTCTTCGTGATACATAACAGTCCTGCTTTTTACTCAAACAATTGATAGTGCTGGTTACAGGCATATCTCACTTCTCCTTAGGTTTGAAATAAATGTCAGAATGAGTTCGCCAACTAAACCCTCACCTCCTTGCAGACCTTTTCTTCCTTTTATATTTCTTAATCAAATCATCAATCGCCTCCTCCAGGAGGACGCCGATGGATTTATCCGTATCCACCGCGAGATGTTTCACAGCTTTTAATCGACTCAAATCAATTCTAGTTGAAAATGTCTTTCTAGTAAC
>JASFJP010000545.1:0-3668 GCA_050121225.1 Desulfobacterales bacterium | reverse complement strand
TCTGCTTTTTCAAGTATTTTCTTGCACCAATTTTCGAAAACGACCGGAGACGAATCCCACCATATTTCCATGCCAGGGCTAAGATCAACAAGTCGTTCGAAAAAATTTCTTTCTTCCATTTCAAGTTCCTCCCGCTTGGTTCTCTAATTTGTGTTTTACTGAATATGGTTATAGATGTATATACAGATAGATTTAGAAAGGCAATGTTAAATTGTGATTAAAGAATGATTAATTTTGAGTAACACTGCCTGTCGAGACCATGTACATGATGCCATTGAGAAACATTAGAATCCGGCAGCACCTTCACCAGGTATAAATTGTATATATTCGTACAAGAATCAAAATGCCAAAATGTGTGAAATATCAGACTGTCCGTATCCGGTTACGAATATTGTATCATTTTATACAATTAAAACCTTCCCCACAGCTAGAATAGAATCTATAATTTATCCGGCCTTGATATTTACGCTATGCGGTCTTGAGTGGTAGCGTCCGAGTTCAATTTCAAGTTTATATTTGTCGCCTCGATGATAGGAATATAGCAATTCTACGGGCATACTTTTTTCGTCAAAAGTAACACTCTCGGAAAAAATGACGGCTGAATTTGGTGGAATCTGAAGTATTTTTGATATCTTACGATCAATATTGACCGCACTGATGGTTTGCTTACAACGGGCAAGTACGATATTGTATTGCTCGGATATGATCTCATACATGGAACCGGTAAGGTCAAAGTCCAACATACCGCTAAAGATGACCGCGGGTAGGTAACTTTCCTCATAAATGTAAGGTGTACCATTTCCAGCCCGAATCCGTCCGACCACGATGACCTTTTTGCTGGATCCCAAAAACAGGGTTTCCGCCACGAGGTCATCGGCATCCTCAACAGCTTTTTTGATAATTTTAGTATTGGCCTGAATGGTACTTTTACCCAACATATCCCTGAAACTTGAAATTCGTTCAAGTTTATGTTTCAGTTCAAAAGCAGTGGCGCTTCCAACAAATGTTCCGGTTCCCTTTTCTTTTCGCAGAATTCCAACTGCGGTTAGCTCGGATATTGCCTGACGCAATGTATTGCGGTTGACACCGCACATTTTTGAGAGCTCCACTTCTGAAGGCAGCTTCTCACCGACTTTATATCGACCGGTCTGTATCAGTTCCTTTATCCAAGCACTGATTTGAAGATACTTCGGAATTGGATTTGTTTCGTCAACTATTTTCAAGGCAAGCCCGACCTCTGAACCAGGATTGATGAGTTTGGTAAGATGCAGGTTTTCACAATTTAACATAGTCAACCAATTGTAGAAGTTTGGTTGACTACTACTTTAGATGTATATACAATAAACACGTATAGATTTGCAATACAATTTTCAAAATCATTCCTTATAATAAGACGTTTTCTTCCAGAAACAAAAAGACCGCTGATCTTCGGTCAGCGGTCCTTCCTCACTTTTCTTCAACACGTTAAGCGATCGGCTCGCAATTTTAGCCCTGCCTTTTGATGTGGATCCAATGCAAATGCTCTAAGTTTGATCGCCTGATGATTTAAGTTGCCTGCAACTCTGCGGTGCAATACGGACAGCGGGTGGCTTTGATCGATATTTCAGAAAAACAATGCGGGCACTCTTTGGTAGTTGGTTCCTCTGTCGGTTCCTCCTCTTCCCGCTTCAGTTTATTGATTCCCCTAATTACAATAAATATCGCAAATGCGACGATAATAAAACTGATGACTGTATTTATGAATAGGCCGTAGTTGACCGTAACTGCACCAGCTTTTTGAGCCTCTGCAAGCGAGGCAAAGGTACCGGAGGCTGCGCCTCCCTTTAAGACTAAAAAAAGGTTGGAGAAATCAACGTTACCCAATAGCAGACCGATCGGTGGCATGATGACATCCGAAACAAGGGATTTAACGATGGTGCCAAAGGCGGCGCCAATTATAATTCCAACGGCCATGTCAATGACATTTCCTTTCATGGCAAATTCTTTAAATTCTTTGAACATTATTATTCCTCCTTGATGGGGTTAAATTATCCCATGCATGGGCTATGTGAATCAACAGTGAATCTACAGTGATACGCCAAGACGTTGCATTGTTTCGTAAGTCAATCCGCCTACCGCCAGGTTGTGATCTCTTTGAAAAGATTTCAAAGCCGCGTGGGTTTGGCTACCGAGTTCACCGTCGATCGATCCGGGATTATAGCCGGCTTTTGCAAGTGCCGACTGCACCTTGGCAATCGTCCGAGGGGTTACGTTGGTCTCACACAGGATGCGGCGCCATTCCATGTGCCCCTCACTCACTTGTTCGGTGTGCTTGACGGTTTGATACTCTGCCGGGATCTCGATACGACGCTCCGAAGGCGGTGAAATTAATTTGCGTACTTTAACCGATTTATACTCAGCCGGAATAGCGATTCGGCGCTCTTGGGGTGCTTTGACCATAACGCGTTTCTTCACGGTTTGGTACTTAGCCGGCACTGCTATCTCTTTTGTGGCAGGAGGACTCACCACCACCCGCTTTTTAACGATTTTGTAGGTTGCCGGTACTTCGACCAAACACATAATCTCGCCGGTAATATTATCCACTTTTTCGATCGGGCCGTGGCCCTTTTTCCATACCGTATGCGCCGGTTTCACGAGAACGCGCTCCTGTTTCCACGCATATTTAGCCGGTACTTCCACCAGTTTAGAGGAGGCGGATTCGACCAGCACGCGTTCTTCTACCCATTCGTATTGGGCCGGTATGATTTCGATGCGCTCGGATGCCTCTTTAACAAGTACTTTCTCCTCAACTAATTTGTATTTTGCCGGGACAACCTCTAAGCGCTCGGAGACATCACTTTTCAAAACACTCTCGGAGCGGATGCGATAAGTGGGGGGCACAAAAACCCTGGCCCAGCATTCCCCAGGCTTGGCGTTTGGCGGAAACATCGAGATATCAGCTGTCCCACCCGTTGATGTGGTTGTCTGCGCCCCGGTCTGATCTTTTTGTTCCATGCGATACTTTTCAATGGTTTTGGCTTTTTCCTGATTGCTGGCAGACAGATCGGCTATTTCACTATCTTTTTCTCGGATTTGTTTCTCCAGATCTCCGACTTCCGGGTTCGTGGTGTGCGAACAGCCGCCCAATATTAACAGGCCGGCAACTACGATTCCTAATGCTCCCAAATTTTTCTTGTTCATGCTTACCCCCTTCTAAAAATGATGGTTGGAACCGATGACCAGGTGTGTGGATGACCGCAATGCGGTCTGACACCAATGGATCGGAAAGCGAATGGATGGCGCATCCCAAAAACGCCGCTCGATGTTGCAATTCTTAGAAGACAAAATCGTCGACAACGTTCCCTGGGCATGACCAAACTTTATATATGGCTATAAAGCAATAATGTTGCCAATGTGTCAACAAATTTGTAAATATCGTTTAACTATATAAATTTGCAACATAAATTATTAATTTCAGGGAAAAGGAAAAAAATATTGACGCTTCAAAGTGGGTGAAATCACCACTCAGGACAGGTAAATGCCGCAGCTCCAAGGGCAGGAGCGACTCATTTACTTTAATTGAATGTTTCACCGGTCATTTGGCAGAGATGTATTACGGCTCTTGATTAAATAAAGGCTATAATTTGGATTTTTCAATCAAGAGCCGTAATACATCTCTGCCAAATGAC
>JASFJP010000544.1:0-3669 GCA_050121225.1 Desulfobacterales bacterium | reverse complement strand
AAAAACATCCAACGTTAACTATGAAACGATAAAAGGCAGACTTTACAAGGCTATACCCGGTCGATACGTCCAGCTTATGATTAGTGACACAGGTACCGGAATGGACAAAAGAACTCAGGAACGCATATTTGAGCCCTTTTTCACAACCAAAGAATTTGGAAAAGGCACGGGCCTCGGTTTGGCATCAGCCTACGGGATTGTAAAAAGCCACGGAGGCTATATTGATGTAGAGTCTACACCAAATCTGGGGACAACATTTTTCATTTATTTGCCAGCCTCTGAGCAGAAAGTTCATCATATGAATGAGACAGACCATAGCGTCGTTGAAGGAAGTGGAAACATCCTCTTGGTTGATGACGAGGAAATGATACTGAAAGTCGGTGTGAGTTTGCTTGACCGACTGGGTTACTCAACTCTCAAAGCGCATAACGGTTGGGAAGCTATCGAAATTTTCTCTAAACAAAATAATGATATCGATTTGGTTATTTTAGATTTGATCATGCCGGAAATTGGCGGCGGAGATGTTTATGAAAAGTTGAAGGATATTGATCCAAAGGTTAAAGTGTTGCTTTCCAGCGGCTACAGTATAGATGGTCAGGCAAATGAAATACTGGAGCGAGGATGCAATGGATTCATTCAAAAGCCCTTTAGCATAAAGGAGCTCTCCGAAAAAATTAATGAGATTCTGGTGGCAGAAAGCGCCTCAATGTCTCGTCATTAATCATAAACCGTAAGTTTTAATTCCAACCTGATCTAAACAATGCTCTCCGCCTTTCCCGTTCGAGGGCAATGCTAATCGTCATTTTTTTTTCACACAAATCCCAAAAACCTTGCCTTAACACACAGCACCTAACCGCAGGATTTGATACCGCAGGAAAAATCCCTTGCCTGCGAGCCCCTTGGCTGGTAAACAGTTCTACCTTTGAATACAAATATGCCCTTTAAGCGAGAGCAGTAATATTTTATTCGTTTCCGTATTTGCAAAATTGTGTACTTAGAATCAGGCCATGTAAATGAAAGGAGTGATATATGGAATGTAAGAAGGATCAGAACCTTGAGTCCTGCAACTGCACTTATGAACCCTGTACCCGTAAAGGTATTTGCTGCGAGTGCTTGAGCTATCATTTGAAAAGCCGTCAGCTTCCCGGGTGCTGTTTTCCCGATGATGCCGAGAAATCATGGGACCGCTCCTTTGAGCATTTTGCACGGCTTGTAAGTGAAAAAAAAGTATAATTTGCGGATGGATATTAATTAACTACAAATTATATACGTGTTTTCAATGAAAATCCCGGCTTCCTCCGCTTGCCGGCCTCACATCAATATATGCCTGTGGATCCCAAAATGACTCGGCGACAACATGTACGACATTGTCTTCTTTTTGAAGCCTGCCGCTGACGCCCAAAAAGTTAGATGTCTTAATGAATACGGCGTGCTCTCTAAAAACGTGTTGCCACACAACCACATTGACAAAGCCGGTTTCATCTTCCAGCGTCAGAAACACGACTCCCCCGGCGGTGCCGGGGCGTTGGCGGCAGATGACCATTCCGGCATATTGCAGCTGCTGACCATCCCACATCTTGTTTACTTCCTTAGCATCGGGCAGTTTTTTTGATTGAAGTTGCCTGCGCAACGGTTCCAACGGATGTCCCCGTGTGCTATGGGCCATGGTACGGTAATCCCAGCCTATTGTATCAAACGGCTCAAGTTCTCTGAAACCTGGCATTTTTTCCCTGTGCTTCAGTGCAGGGTGTGAATCCGGCGTAAGTGCCAATCCCTTCACCTGCCATATTGCAGCTCTGCGATTACTTTCGAAACAGGCAAGGGCGCCTGCTTCAGCGAGCCGGGTGACTTTAGCGTCGATTAGACCTGTACGCGACACAAAATCTTCGGCCGATGTGAACGCGTGGTCTTTGCGTGCCTGTTCGATTCTTTGCCAATCTCCTTTTCCGATGCCTTTTACGTAGCGCAGTCCCATTCTCAGTGCAAAACCATACGAGCTTTGGGGGATCGCTTCAAGGGTACAGTCCCAATCGCTGTATAGGACATCCACTGGCCGCAGCTCCACCTCATGCCGTTTGGCGTCCTCAATGATAGTTGCAGCGGAATAAAATCCCATCGGCATGGCATTCAACAGAGCACAAGCAAATACCTCCGGATAGTAACATTTCAACCAAGCTGAAGCGTAAGCAATTAATGCGAAGCTTGCGGCGTGACTTTCGGGGAAACCATATTCACCGAATCCGCGAATCTGGTCAAACACCCGTTCGGCAAATTTCTGTGTGATTCCCTTAGCCATCATGCGTTCAATTAAACGATTGCGGTGCCGTTCAATCCGACCGCTTCGGCGCCAGGCGGCCATATCGCGACGGAGCTGATCGGCCTCACCCGGCGTATAATCAGCAGCCACCATGGCAAGCCGGATTACCTGCTCTTGAAACAGGGGAACGCCAAGGGTTTTTTCGAGCACAGGTTGCAGACTGGGATGGGGATAGTCAACCGGTTCCAGGCCCTCACGTCGTCTCAAGAAGGGATGGACCATTCCTCCTGTGATCGGACCGGGCCGGACGATGCTGACTTCAATAACAAGATCGTAGTAACGACGGGGTTTTAAGCGCGGCAGCATGGACATTTGAGCCCGGCTTTCAATCTGGAACACACCAACGGTATCCGCTTTGCAGATCATATCGAAGACTCCCGGATCTTCTTTGGGTATCGTGGCCATTGAATACGACTCGCCATAGTGTGTCTTCAGTAGATCAAACCCTAAGTGAAGCTGCCGCAGAGCACCCAAGCCTAACAGGTCCACTTTGAATAACCCGAGGTTTTCAAGGCTGTCCTTGTCCCACTGAATCACAGTTCGACCGGGCATGGTTGCATTCTCTATCGGAACCAGCGTCGAGACCGGCTCGTGGCCGAGCAGGAAACCGCCTGAGTGGATTGAAAGGTGACGGGGAAAGTCCTGAATCTCGTTTGCCAGCTGAAGCATGTGCCGGTGAACCGGCTGACGGGGATCAAGCCCGGCCTGGTCTAAAACGTCTTCGGGAATCGGACCGTACCATGACAACATTTTGGACAGCCGATCCAATGCGGTCTCGGGAACTCCCAGCACTTTGCCGACATCACGAATGGCTGAGCGCGGACGATAGCGAATAAAGTTGGCTACCATGGCAGCATGGCTACGACCGTATTTAGCGTAAACATACTGGATGACTTCTTCCCTGCGATCGTGCTCGATATCCAAATCGATATCAGGGGGTTCTGCACGTTCGCGTGAGAGAAACCTCTCGAACAGCAACCCCAGCTGAACGGGATCAACCGAAGTGATGCCTAAACAATAACACACCGCGGAGTTGGCAGCCGAACCCCTCCCTTGGCATAAAATGTAATGTTTACGGCAGAAGCGCACTATTTCCCAAATCGTCAGAAAATAGCCACAGTAATCGAGCTCATCGATCAGATCGAGTTCCTTTTGGAGCAATTCAACCACATCCGGAGGAATTTCTTTGCCATAACGCTCCTGGGCTCCGGCCATGGTCAGCTGCCTCAGCCACTGGATCGTGGTGGTTCCATCGGGGAGCTTCTCCGATGGATACTTATAGCGCAGATGCTCCAGCGAAAATGTGCAGCGCCCGGCGATCTCAAGGGTGCGGGCAATGGCGGCCGGGTCGT
>JASFJP010000543.1:0-3680 GCA_050121225.1 Desulfobacterales bacterium | reverse complement strand
CTTCCTTTTTGTACGGCCATGGCCATTAATGCCGGCATAGCGATACCACCGCCCAGACCAAACACAACAGTTGCCAGAATCAGATCTTTGAGATCGTTTGCCCATTCAAATGAAAAAATAGCAAAACTGACCATCAGCCCGCCCACAACCACCATCAATTTTTTGCTGATCAAATCGGCCAAATAACCCATTGGTACGTGGATCAAACCGCTGATAAATACTCCCAGCATGATCAAAATACCGATCAGGGAACTGGAGACCGAAAATTCCATATCCGCATACAGCGGAATAAATCCCCAGATGATGCCGACACAAACGACATGACCGAACCTGAAGAAAAAAAGACCGATTACGTTCCGATCGAAAATCAGCGCTTTCCACGAAAATGAATTGTTGCCGCTTTTGCTTACCCGCTCTGTATGGGTGGGAGGCAGCAGCCAGAAACTCAATAAAAAGCCGATAAACGCGAGCATTCCCATGCTGATAAAAGATGCCTGCAGACTAAACGTATCTTTGATAATCCCTCCGAGCAACGGTCCCAGGCTCAAACCCAAAAATAATGACATGTTAAACAAACCCATCGTCCATCCTTCGCGACCGCTGGGCGTTATATCACCGATGTAGGCCTGGATAACCGGCATCAGCATGGCTGATGCGATGCCATGAAAAAATCGGATCGCGATCAGCGTTGTGACAGCCTCTGAAAAGATAAATGCGATCGAAATAATCGCATAGGCGAGAAATCCTGGAACTATGAACGGCTTGCGTCCTTTTTTATCTGAAAGCCGTCCAAAATACGGCAGGAAAATTGTTCGTGAGAGCGAAAAGGCACCGAAAATTGATCCAATGTACAACCCCGATGCGCCTAAATTGTGAGCGTAAATCGGCAGCAAGGGCACCACTATTCCGACCCCGGTGACTGCCGCAAAAATCGAAAAGAAAAGGGTGCCGAATATTTTCTTGTCCAGTTTGTTCATGTTGGTTTGGGACTACATAACCATATTTCCCGCTTTTTGAGCATTGTAGCCGCCTAACGCTTCAACACGTTTTTTGAAGTTCTGGCTATTGATGATTTCGAGCAGCAGTTGGATATTATCGGTTTCGAAATGCTGCGTGGGGATGATCAGATCGTACTGCTCGGTGACAACGGGGATAAAGTCAAGATCCAGTGCTTTGGCAGCGGCGTAAATCCCCAAACCAGCAGCGACTGTACCACTGAGGACGGCGACCGCAACGGCCATATGGGTGAACTCCTCGTGGTGGTAGCCATGGATATCGGCCGGATCAACATCGAGTTGATTTAAGCGATAGTCCAGCAGTATTCGGGTACCCGATCCGGCCTGTCTGTTGATGAAGGTAACATCTTTACGAGTCAGATCCTCGATACCTTTGATACCTTCGGGATTTCCCCGTTTCACAATTAAGCCCTGCTCGCGTGAGACTAGATTGACCAGCTTAACGTCAATTCCAGATAAATACTTATCAATGTAGGATAAATTATACGTTCCGTTTTCAGTATCCAGCAGATGAGAGCCGGCCAAATGGCTGACACCGCGTTTGATCGCCATTAGCCCTCCCATACTTCCCACGTGGCTGGATGAGATGGTAACGCGACTGTTTTTGGCTTTGATCTCATCCGCGAGGATGTCAAGTGTATTATCATGGCTTCCGACAATGACAATTGTATGGCGTATGGAGGGCAGAGGACGGAGAAGTTCAGCTGAGACGGCTTCGTGATCCTTTAACCCCTCTAAATGGTTTGGTATGCGAATGATTCCGTCTGCGTCGGTAATCGAAGTGATACAGCCGGCGCCCCTTGGCAGCGGAGTTGCAACCACGCGGTCTCCGACTTGACCGAGCTTAACCCGTAAGAATTCCTCTATTCCAAGCTTGGAAGCAATTTTGCGTGTTGGTTCGACGATAACGTTTTGTCTCGCTTCATCGGGTTGTCCCAGCATTTTGCGAATTAAGGGCTGGACAAACTGCTCGAAGGCGATGATCGCCGACACCGGATATCCCGGTATTCCAAAGACCGGCTTGCGATCTACCCTGCCGATAACTACCGGTTTGCCGGGCATTATAGTTACGCCGTGAACCAACACCTCACCGAGATCGAGGATGACATTTTTTGCAAAATCTTCCGAGCCGGCGGAAGACCCACCTAAAATGAGGATTATCTGATAATCTTCGTTTACAGCGTCTTTCACCACCTGTTTTATATTCTCGAGATCATCCATGAGCATGTCATGCCGGATGTAAATTCCCCCGCACTGCTGTATAAGGCTGCCCAGCACAAAGGAATTCGTTTCGAGCACTTGACCTGGTTTGACGTCTTTAAGTGAGGTATGATGCCAATCGACGAGTTCCGATCCGGTCGGGATGATTAGGATTTTGGGTTTCCGTTTTACCGGGACGGTGAATACGCCGCCCGTCAAAAGGGCACCCACACAGTAAGGCGTAATCATATGATTTTGTGGGAAAAGCAATTCGGTTGCCACAATGTCTTCCCCGACCTTGCGAACATTCTGCCAAGGGAACACCGGTTGTTCAATTTCGATGCGATCCTCACCAAGGATATTTACATGTTCGATCATGATCACGGCATCCGTTTCTTGGGGCATGACATGGCCGGTATTCACGTAAAATGCATCCTGAGCGATGACGAGCTCTTTGGGTTTTGTCTGACTGGCACCGAATGTGATTTCCGCTTTTACCGCTAGACCGTCCATAGCTGCCGCATTAAAATGTGGGGCAGAAGTTGTGGCATACACCGCTTTGGCAAGAATGCGGCCAACCGCATCTGGCACCGGAACGGTCTCATGTTGAAGAATATTGGACACCGGATAGCTTTCCTCTGCAATTTTCCGGGCCTCTTTCAGAGATTTCATTTTCAAATAAACATTGCGTTTTGACTCCATTGATGACTCCGAGACATGCTGAGTAATAATTAGTTCTATTTTTATATGATCGAGCGCACTTGTGACATTGGATTTATACCATTGGGGAATTGCCCATGCCTGCCTAAGAGAGGCTTTCTGAGGCTTCTCACCTTGCGGGAGGAGATCTCACTGTCGTTCTTTGGAATAACCGCCGAACTTCTATCCTTGACCTTCTTAAAGCGGTATCACCTCCACCTTTGCGCCCTTATCCAGTCCTTCGGTGTTCATGCCAATCTCGATTAGACCGTTGGCTTTCACCATAGTATTGATCAATCCTGATTTACCTAATATAGGCTCGGCCCACAATATTCCCTTTTCTTTAAACAACCGCACCCGAAGGAAATCCACCCGCCCCTGCGAGGATGCGACGTTTCTGTTTAACCGTGCCTCAAACCTTAGTTCCTGCGCGTCAGAATGCGCGTAACCGCTGATGTGGTGAACAAAGGGTTTTACGATTCTTGAAAACACAATCATTGCGGATACCACATGCCCAGGTAAGCCCCAAAACGCCTTTCTTTGGATCGTTGCCAGAATTGTCGGTTTGCCGGGGCTTATCGAGACACCATGGAACAGGACGCGTGAATCTTCCATGGCGGAAATGACTTCGATAGTAAAGTCACGGGCACCGACTGAGCTGCCGCCGGATACCAAGATCATGTCACATCGGGCCAATGCTTGGGAGCATATTGACACTAGTGTGTTATAATCATCGCGCACAATCCCAAAAGGGTATGCGGCGGC
>JASFJP010000542.1:0-3692 GCA_050121225.1 Desulfobacterales bacterium | reverse complement strand
ACCTCGAACGTTTAGACCGGCTAGCCGCCAAGCTTAAAAACGGTATGGCCGCGGAATGCGACGCTATAGATATCATTACCAAGATTAACCAACTTTTGTTTGATGACGAGAAATTGCGTGGAAATCGCCGAAATTATTACGATCCCGACAACAGTTTCCTCAACCGGGTCTTAGACCGTAAGCTCGGTATTCCCATAACACTTTCGCTGATCTATATCGAGGTTGCAGGGCGGCTAGGATTGGATGTACGCGGGATCGGTTTGCCAGGACATTTCATCACTGCATTGTACCACGCATCCGGCAGGATTTTCATTGACCCGTTTAATCGGGGGGAGATCCGCACCGTCGAGGAATGCCGTGAGATCATTCGCACACACTTAGACGAAACCAATGCCTCCGATCCACACTGGCTTAAGCCTATCGGTAAGAAAGAGTTTTTGGCGCGCATGTTGAGGAATCTCAAATTTATTTACGCCAAAGAGGAAAATGATACCATGCTCTTTCGAATGATTCACTGGATATTAGCACTTCAACCGGAAGCCCCACCGGAGCTGCGCGAGAGAGCCCTGCTTTATGAGGCCATGGGGAATCCTGATCAAGCTATAAAAGACTGGGAGCGGTATATTGAAAGCATTTCCGATCCCGGCAGCGAAAAATCGATCCGGGAAAGGATTGATTATCTCAAAAAACAAAAGCCTCGGATTCACTAGAATCCATCTCACGATGCTCATCGACCCATTACACCCTTCATATAACGCCGTCGAGAATTGACACCAATAATTACGCTGGAATCGGCGAACTCCTGAATGCAGAAAAATGTTTTGCAAAAAAACCTGGTGGTAAATTGGGGGCGCAAAAAACCCAAACCGGATATATCCTACATTGATCCTAGCTTTAGACATCGACATATTGGCAACGCTCTATTGGATTTAAAAACTTTAAGCCTTCCACAGAACAAGGATCCTTACTGGAATCTGGGTGATGCCGGTGGCCGCACGAATAATTATTTGCCGATTGAGGGCCATGGGAGGGCAATTTTTTACAACAAACCGCTGTTTGAAAAAGCTGGTATTAGATTGCCGAAGGGTAGGTTGCTGAATTCTGACGAGTTCCTTGAAATTATCAAGAAGCTGAGACATAATAATATCACCCCCATTGCCGAGGGTGCTGCCAATCGGGAGTGGAAAGCGGCCATTCCCATTGTCAATACCATGATACGCTATGCCGGCCATGACAAGATGCACCAACTCATCCGACGGGAGATCAATTTTTCCGATCCGGATATTATTCGCAGTTTGAAGTACTGGAAAAAAATTATTGACGCCGGAGGATACGATTGTTCGAAATCATTGAGATTGGGCCTTTCCGATGGGATCTTGGAGATGATCGAGGGCCGAGCTGCGATCAGTTTCTGCGATACCTGGATTTATTCGACATTTGGTGCCGCTGGTGCCGCAAGGTCTAAATACGGGCGGGTTGGAGTGCTGGATTGGTTCAACGTTCCGGATGGAAAGGGTAACAACACCTTCGATTACACTTTAGATGCTGGATATGGCGTCAATCGCTACAGTCCTAGCGTTGAACTGGCAAAACAGTATCTGCAATATTTGATCACCCCCCATGCCGCCAAACTTTGGACAAGACACGTGCAGAGTCCCTATCCCATCTCGTTACCTAATTGGCCGGCAGATTCATTTTACGGTGAACTTGCTGCTCAGCGCCGCAACCAAAAACAAATGAAAGGCATTGGCTATCTCTTCTTGCCGACTCCAGCATTGAACAACATGTGGTCAAATGTGACCAAGGAATTTATTTGCGGCCGAATCAGCGTGGATGATTTCGTGCGCAGAATGAACAGTCGATTCTAATGTACGATGATCATTTCTTAGAATATGCTTACGAGTACTGGTCCTAAGAAAATTTGGGATTAAACCCTTCTCAGCTAAAATCCAAATAAAACAAATATCTGCCGGCTTGCTCTGATGTATGCCGACTGACTATTTAGATCCCATAATCTTCTGTATTTATAGCCTCTTTTTGAGCATCTAAACAATCACAATGCCCATCCCGGGCCTCAATATAGTGCATGCACTTATTTGCATATTCCGACTTTATTGCAAATTTACAGAGACTATGCTCGCTCCATGCTGTTCCTGTACCACATGTGGAAAATATGCCGGTTCTGCAATAATTCAGTGTTGTGAGGATTTGTTGGTTCCCGGCCGATGGCTGCATTTTATCCGTTTTATCATCTGAACTATTCATCGACGCCTCCCTTGATCCGATGAGAATGTTTCCATAAGGCTTTATGTATTCAGACGGTCGATGCAGCGTTTCAGATGACATAAAATCTATTTTTTTGGCAAAATTTGCCCTAACAATCTGTTTAAACGGTCAATAATGGTTTCGTTTTTCATGATGGTTTGAGCAAACGGGCTGGTCGTGGGAAGAATGGAGTTTGCTCCTGCCATCTCTCCAACAATACAGTTAGAGCAAAAATATAGCGAAACAAGACGATTAAGGTCGCCTGCGGATCCTTCTGTCAGCGATTCCACTTCGCCGATCGTTAGCAACGTAGGTGTGTAATTGACGTCTGTCTTGAGGACCTCTGCGCCTTTCAGGTCTCAATTCCGTGGGAATGGTTTCATCGGTCGGCTCGAGAAACATAGCCACAAATCTGGCATTCTTCTCTATTTCATGTGCCATATACAGTATATCTTTAGCAAGAAAAGCGGCCTCATTATAGCCAATATCGCTGGCAGGGTCTGCCGATGTCAGCCTGTCAGTGACGGATTCATAAATTATCTGTATTTTATCCGGCAGTTCATCGGCATTGATATCGCGGAGATAATTAAAATAAGCACCATAGACACGTTGCATTATCGTTGTTTTGCCGGATGTCACCGTTTTAGCGGCTTCAGAAAATTTCTTTTGTAGATCCATCATAGCCAAGCAGCTCCTTGTTTTCTCTTGGCGCATTTTTCGTGGGGCATTAATTACAACTATGCGTTTTCCTGTTTCTACACTTTTTTACGACAATTAGAGGTATTATAAATTGTGAGAATGAGAATAAAACATCAAGGAGGTACACGAACTCCGCTAATAATTATCAGCAAATGACATGCCAAAGTTTGGTAGATTAAATATGTGAAATAATTACAGTCAAATAGGTTGTGTAACAGCAAAAATATTCAATATAACAACAAACCAAATGCCAAATTATTGACAATACAGAAAGTGAACTGACGGCAGTTAAAGAATATGTTGCTTTGCTGACACACGAAGTCGATCATTTGGATGGTCCCCTTTATATCGATTATCAAAGTGCCAGTCTCAACACCTGAAAAACTGTAGGCATCGTAGAACGAACTAGGTCATTTAATACTGTTTGATAACGACCTAAGATCATTTTTGAGTATCTATTCCCTCCTCTGAATTTCTTATAACGATTTATCATTATTCGTAATTCAACCTCTGAGCCACCCGTTTTCCATATTCCCAAGATGACTCTATCCCCACTTTATTCCTGCTCTGTGCTATACTATTTACACGGCAATTAAATATACTAACTACGTCATGCCGCTCCCGGATCCGGCATCCAACATTTTTGTGGAATCCGCTTTCGCGGGGATGACAATCCTATCTATGTTTAGTTTCCGGAGTGATAATTACAGCGCTGTGGCAAATAATAT
>JASFJP010000541.1:0-3700 GCA_050121225.1 Desulfobacterales bacterium | reverse complement strand
ACGGACCGGGCAGCGATCAATACATTTGCCACACGTACCGTTAGCAAAAAAAAGACAATAGGCTCTGTGGTCGGAATACGGCCGGGGAGTCGGTTCAATCGATAGCTTGGCCACTACCGAACCAACCCGCATGGCTTTGCCCTTTGCGGTGATAAGCCCGTCGCACAGACCGAAAGTGCCCAGACCCGCAGCATGGGCGGCATGGCGTTCAGACCAGGAAGACGCATAGGAAAATCGTTCGGAGTTGACAATGGTCCAGTTTGAAACTAGCATCGGTGCAATGGCGGCATGCCCAACCTCTTTAAGATTTTGGGCCACGTGCCGGCGCAAGGCAACGTTGAAGGCCTCGCCGTAGACTCGGATCCGGGCCCATTCTTCGGAAGGATACTTCGTTGTCCTGCGGTTAGCCTTACGCACCGCCTCTCGCTGGGGCAAGACCCATGAAATGACGGTCAGCTCTTCAGAGCCCGCCGCTTCCTCAGGAAGATACTGGTTGAAGACCTCCCAAGGGGTCCAGTGGAAGGCCCCAACATATTCCTTGTACTGCTGCCAAATTGGGTCCTCACCGGAGGCGAATCCAACCAAGACACCGTCCCATGCAGGTTCCTCAGTTTCGTTTCTCATTGTGTTATGGGGTGAGGTTGTGATGAAATCCCGGATTAAACCTTTTATCCAGTCCTTTGAAATATTGGCGCTGTTTTCCAATTAAAACCTCCTATTCACTGTATGATCGGCCCTTCAGAGTCTTACCAGATATTCGTTTAAATGACAAAGCAATCTGTGCCAGATTGAGGGGTGGGGAGTTTTTAATTCCAAATCTTTAAAATAGCGTAATGGATGATCGTCCGCGAAAACCGGACACTGTTTGAATGGATTAGGGATCGTTGCAGAATAATAGAGATCGGTGGGATGTTGCCGATGGCAGACAAAATCAATTTTCAGCTAACGTATGGTTAGCATATACCATTTCACTAAATCGGATCTTTGCCATAGATCTGTCACGCAACACCTAAAAAAGATTACGGTTTATTGATGCCGATGGATCCTTTACCTGTCTCCTTAATACGAAACATAGCCTGATCGGCGAGCGCCAATAGACCCTCCCGACTATCGGTGTCATCAGGAAATGTTGCAATCCCAAAACTTGCCCCAAGATGAACTTTGTGACCGGCTTTGGACAAGTATGTTGTTTGCGTCATCTGCGCTCTAATTTGTTCAACCTTTTTTGTGGCCCGAACCTTATCAAAGCCCGGCAGCACGATTACAAACTCATCACCCCCATAGGCAACCCCAAAGCAAGGTCTATTTATGCAATTTTTGATCGTATCTGCCACTTCTTTGAGTGCCTGGCTCCCATTCAGGTGGCCATAGGTGTCAACCACCCCCTTAAAGTTATCCATGTCCATAAAAACTAAAGAAAACGACTTCTGGGTCAGTTTGCTGTCCTCAATTAATTTATCCAATGTCTGATAAAGGTGCCGCGTGTTATAGAGTCCGGTTAAATTATCGTGGATAGCAAGGTTGCGAAATTTCTTTCGATCACGCCTGAGACCTTTTTCCAAAGCCTTCTTTTTTGTATTGTCGACTAAAATGCCTTCGAGAATTGCATCTCCCTGGCCATTATCGATATAACGAATATTAGCCAATATCCATACTGGCTTTCCATCTTTACGCTTAAGCTGCAATTCATGATTTACAACAGCACCTTTTTTTTGCACTGCTTGAATCATCCTGTCACGGTCCTCTGAACTAAAATAAAACTTGTTGGCTCCCTCTTTAAGAGCGAGCATCTCATCAACGGACTCATATCCCAGAATACGGGCATATGCCGGATTTGCTCGAATAAGCTCACCGGACAGTCTACTTTGAAACATGCCCTGCACAGCGTTTCGATACATGTTGCGGTATCGCTGTTCCGCCCTTTTAAGCTCTTCCTGAGTGGCTTTTAAATCGGTTAGATCCGTAAGAAAATACATAAAGCCGGTAATGTTTTTATTTTCATCTTTTAACGTGCTTCGACTGAATAGCATTGGAATCCCCCGACCATTATTTGCGAGAAATAACGCTTCAAAGCTGAAATGATCGGGGCTTGCGGAGTAAAAATCAACAGAGCGTTTATCGTAAAATTTATCAACCGGATGACCGATAAAGTCATCGCGGCAATAGCCTGAAATTTTTGATAAGGCCTTATTGACTTCAGTAATAACGCGTTTAGAATCCAGTAGCATGAATCCTTCAAATCTACTTTCAAGAACACGATGGTATTTTTCTTCAGCTTGTTTCCGTTTCGTAATATCGGTCATGAAACACAGGGTGGCGGGTTGATTGTTCCAAGAAAACAATTTCACTTTCAACTCCACCCATATTGTCGCGCCATATTTATTGACAATTCTGAAGGGATATGTTTCCGGAAGGCTGTCACCTTTAAGTCTCCTCTCATGTCGTTGCATCACCATTTCACTGTCATTTTCATGAATAAAGGCGGTCAATGGTTTTGATGTCAGTTCATTTTGTGAATATCCAAAAAGATCTTGGGCTTTAGGGTTGGCGTATTGAAAGATACCATTTTGAGCGACCAATATTGCCTCATTGGCATTTTCAACCAAGTTGCGATAGTTTAATTCGTTGGACTGCGACAGTATTTTAGTTTTTCGGTATACCTCAAGTTCTTTTTTTTGAGATTCGGTTTGTTGGATTATATTTTTAGGCGATGTAGAAGAATCCATAAGTGTACCCTCGATCTTTCAATCGGATAAGTTACGACGCAAAATTTCAGCAGGTAATAAAATTTGCAGTAAATCTAGCAGGTAGACGGGAGATTGTCAAATGTTTCTAATGCGTATTATGAAGATAGGCGTCAAACCGTGTATTGAGAATTAGGCCGGCTTTATAGTACCAGGGGCTGGTGGTTAACCCCTTTTAAGTCTTCCAGCTGGTGAGTGATTTTTTAATCGACCATACCTCAAAATTCAACAGGTGAACATTGACAGCCAGCAAGTTCTTACCATTTGGCAGGGGGTATTCTGTCACAAGCGATACTTTGGGCGCAGTTACACCAAATTCCCGGTCTCTGGTCGGCATCGATTGAATCCGGACAGGAGGAACCCGGGACAGGGTCTGAACGCCGATTGTCTTTCCACCGGGCCAAGGCTAGCTCCATAAATTCATATTTCCCCCTTGTTTTATTCGTTGTTCGTGGATAGAAAATATACTATATTGCTGAAACCAAAGGATATAAATAAAAGGAAATCAAAATGAGCAGACCAGATCGCGATAGTGAAAGAAAAAATTCAACAGAAACTGGACCTCCATCCAATTTCATCAAACACATCATCGATGACGATATAAAAAACGGCAAAAATGACGGCCGAGTCCACACTCGTTTTCCACCTGAACCCAATGGTTATCTGCACATCGGACATGCCAAATCCATTTGCCTGAACTTCGGTCTTGCAGCGGATTATAACGGGCTGTGCAATTTGCGCTTTGATGATACCGATCCGAGCAAAGAAACCATGGAATATGTCGATGCCATCAAAGCGGATGTTCGATGGCTGGGTTTCGATTGGGGAGATCGCCAGTATTATGCCTCCGATTACTTTGAACAGCTTTTTGAATATGCTGTTCAGCTGATCAAAGCTGGAAAAGCGTATATCGATAGTTTGAACGCGGAAGAAATCCGCCGATACCGCGGCACATT
>JASFJP010000540.1:0-3700 GCA_050121225.1 Desulfobacterales bacterium | reverse complement strand
GGCGACCTCTTCCTGATCCATGTCGGTTTGAACGGAGAAAACATCGGTCGTCATAAACTCCTTGAGAGGTTTTTCGGGACGTACCACCACCAGCTGTCGCAATGAACTGACACCGACCAATTTGCCATATTCATCAACGACATAGAGATAAAACGGCATCTCGACATCCATGTGTTCTTTTTGCAGCGATTCGATAGCATCCCGAGCGGTTACGTCCTCTCGCAGTGCGATAAAATCGGGAACCATGATTCCACCGGCCGTATCATCCCCGTATCGTAAGAGATCTTCCACCTCTCTCGATTCCGCCTTCTTCATTTTATCAAGAATGGCCTGGGAGGTCTCATCAGGCAGTTTGCCGATTATATCCGCGACATCATCGGTTGGCATGGTTTCCAGAATATTAACGATAGCCTCAATTTCCATGCCCTCGATAAGATCCTGAACAGTATCCTCATCGAGCTCGCTAAACAGGATGCCTTTTTGTTCAGTATCGGTTATCATGTCGAACAGCTTCCGCTGCTGCTCCAGCGACAACGAACGAAACACCACCGACAGATCGGCCGCGTGGGTCTTATTAATAATTTTGCTCAAATGGCTCACTGCCCCACGGCGCAAAAGTCTTTTAATGCTTTCAACAAGTATTCTGTTGCGGTCTGGTTGCATAACTCGAATTTAATTCCTAAGTAATCTAACCTTCTCTCAAGACTCAGCCTTGAATAAATGGCTCCTGTATTGCAGATGTTAAGGTAAATGCCAACGTTAGAAATGCCGTGTGATCAAAATGTCTAAATTGCCTATGGCAAATGAATATTGACGATTTGCCCATGTTCGCCGGGTATCGAAATCGGTTTTGCATTGAGGGTTATATTTGCTCCTCTCGCATTGCCAATAAGCAAATTGTAACCGCTGTCAGCGTTAAGTTCTAATTGATCCCCGGGTTTTAAACTGTATTCCTTTGAATCCTTTTCATCAATGATGACCTTCAGCCACGTTTCTTCAACAGCGGATATCTGCAGCAATAGCTTTTCCGGTTTCGCTTTCGCGACCTTTGTATCCGATTCCGTTTCAACTTGAGGCTGTGTCGCAAGTGGAGTGTTTGCGGTCGGCAGTAGTTTTTCGGGTGCTGACTTATCTATCGGTTGATTCTGCAAATAGGAGATAGCATAAATGGACAGCAGGATAATGCAAACTAGCAAAACTACCGACAATAGCAACTTTAACCATAACTTTGGAGCCGGTTTTCCCATGGCAGCCTCGGAATCGGCAATTTTCTGGGCTACATTGACCCTTGTGGCATACCGCCGCACGGCCTCATCACCATCGGCTCCAATTGCAGCAGCGTAGGCCCGTAGAAAACCCTTTACAAAAACTTCGGCGGGTAAATGCTCATAATCCTCTTGTTCGATAAGCAAAAGATTACCCAATCCGATGCGGGTTTCCTCTGAAACTTTCTCAAGGCTGATCTTTTTTTCCAGGCGAATGGTCTGCAAGTAACGTCCGAATGAAAGTGAGTCTTCGTCGTATTTCATCATAAAAAAGTTCGTTTGGGTGGATCGTTAATTAGTGCCCATCCGAAATTACTCCATTCAAGAGGACAGGACTGATTAGTTTCCAAATTGGAAACTAATTGATGACCTTAATGTGACTTCTTTCTCGCAGCTCCCCAAGCCATTCATCATATTTGTCGTCTACAAATTCGTTGTACAGGACCTCATGAATTTCAGATTCAACGGCTTCGATGGGTTTTGCGGGTGTCTCGACAATATCCTGCACATAAATTATCTGATAACCGAAATCGGTGTTTAGAACATCGGTAAAATCACCGGTTTTCATATTTTTGACAACCTTTTGCAATTGATTCGAAAGCTCTTCCAAGCGGAACAATCCTAAATCCGAACCCTGAGCCTCGGATGAAGAATCTACCAGATCATTCACCAGATTTTCAAAGGGATACCCCTCCTTCAATTTCGCAAGTATTGCGCTCATTGAACCCTGGGCAGCTGATTGAGCTGAAGAATCGCCAGCGACAGATAAACGCACAAATATATTCCATAGATGATACTTTTTATCACCGGCATATTTCTCCGGATTACTTTCATAAAAGGCTTTTATATCTTCGTCGGTAATTACAATCTTGGCTTTTACCTCTCTGTTTACCAGTTTTGTGCGCAGAATCTGTTCTTTTACTTCCGTACGATACTCTTCGATGGTCATTCCTTGTTGGCCGAGTCCTTCCCGAAATTGCTCATCTGTAATAGAACGGGATTCTTTGAATCGCTCAATCATATTATCTATTTCATCTTTACTGACTGTAATTTGGTAACGTTTGATCTCTTGATCCGCCAGTTTACTATTTATGAGGTGATCAAGAATGTCTTTGCGAACCTGAAAGAGTGTCTGTCGTTCTTTTTCCGGAGGGTAATTTAGGGCTTTAATGTTTTCTTCAAAAGGCCGGAAGGCTCGATTTACATCATAGAGGGTGATGACGTCATTGTTGACGACTGCAACGATTCGATCCACCAGGGAAAATTCTTCCGCATGAAGTAAAACATAGGACCTTATGATGCAGAATACGCTCATAGACAACATCACAGCCCAAACAAACTTCTTATTTTTTGTAGAAAACGTACGAATCATTTGTTACTTTCTACTGGATCCAGGTTCGAATCATCCTCATTTAAAGTTCTGACTCCCGAAATTTTCTCCCATTGTTCGCTGTTAATTTCAATTGTGTATTTCTTCTTGAGTCCAATGATCCATTTCTTATACGCGTCTTCTGCTTTCTTTCGACGCAACTGTTTCAGAACGGTTTCGTTGATATCTTCGGATGTCTCCGAGGTTCCGAGAAGAATTTCGTCCTTATAATTATTCTTATAAAATTCGGAAATATCCTCACTGGTTATTGT
Source organism: Desulfobacterales bacterium (assembly GCA_050121225.1). Classification (GTDB taxonomy): domain Bacteria; phylum Desulfobacterota; class Desulfobacteria; order Desulfobacterales; family JAFDCJ01; genus JAFDCJ01. Next base: position 794 of record JASFJP010000540.1, on the reverse strand, counting down.
GGCCTTAGCTTTTAATTCTTGGTCGATCACTTTTTCTATAATCAATCGTATTTTCAAACGATTTTCCCATGTATCGTATGACACAGCAGACTCTAGCAGAGTTTCTTCAAATTCGCCTTCAGGATAGTCACTTTTGATCGAAGAAACGGCCGTCTCAAGCTCGGTAGCGCTTAAACCTATTCCGAGTTCTTCGGCTCTTTCCAAAATAACCATTTCAATGGTCATCTGATTTAAGAGTCTTAATTTCGCTTTTCTTAAATCCACGGGCTGCTGCTGAGTATTGGGGGGGTATGCTGCTTTAGTGATCTCAAAGGCCCTGTTGAAATTGAAAACGGTCGTTACTCTGTCTCCAACTCGTATTAACACCTGGTCTTCGAGATCGTCCTCCTGTTGAGAGCAGGCCGGTAAAAAGCAGAGGGCAAAAACCGGCAAAGCCAACCAAACGATGATGAATAATCGTCGTGATCCTAAAAAAACGATTCCAATGAGGTACCAAAATAACAAAAAAATGCGACCCCAAATAAGTTTTGTCAGTAAATTCATAAAATTTAATCGTTAACACGTTGTGCAATGTCTTTCAATAAGTATTTAGCCTGGGCCAACTGCGCGTTTATACGATGGGAACTCAATTTTGCTTTAAGAACATGCTCCGGTGTCAGCTCGAAACGGTTCGGATCCGCCAGGATCATATCAATCATGGCAACCGGGTTGTTTTGATGAGATTGTGAGAAATGCAAAATAAGCTCTTTCCCGGCAATATCCAGCCTGGCAACTCCAGCCTTTTTTGCCAACAC
>JASFJP010000539.1:0-3704 GCA_050121225.1 Desulfobacterales bacterium | reverse complement strand
ACCGTTCGAGCAGGCGCGGGTTGCTGCTTTTCAACATTTGTGATCCAAGCTCTTTCCGCAGGGATTATCTGAACAGCCTCGATAGCTTTCATAAAGTTGAAATCAGCCTCTGGCAAAAGAAAAGATAGCCCTCTGGGGAGAGGCTCGCCTTTCTCTCCTAAAACACCCCGGGCCATCGTAATACCCAACCCGGGATCCAGATCTTCCGGGCAAGCAGGCTGGCAGGTTTGGCACCGCATACACGAGTAAATGCGGGTTCTTGCCATATCGCTGACGTTCCCAGCGCGGTAGAGATCGACAACAGCTTGCATTACATCAGCTGAATCATCTGTTTTGATGTCCGTCATCGGTATAATCGGACAAACCGTCACGCATTCACCGCAAGCCGTGCACTTTTCAATGAAGCGATTCATTTCTTCTCTAAAATCAAACATGCGTCCCCCCTTTGCTGCAGATCAATCGTCAGCTCTATTTAATCAACCATTTATGTTATGAATACCATAAAAAGAAAAAGCGAGTAAGTCTTTTGGATGCGCTTTTTGATTTTTTATCAAAAGGATCCAGATCCGCGTTGGCTGTTGAAAAAATACCAGCAATTGACAGCCTCAAAAATCATATGCTATCCATGGTATTTAAATTGTGTCAAATCTTATCTCGAGACTTTCTAAATCACACCTCTTCACTAAACTGAAGCCACTGTATCTGTATGAATATTCTTGAAACAGAGCGCCTAATCCTTTGTAAACTCTCAAAAGGCGATGCCGCGTTTATCCTTGAGCTTTTGAATGATGCTTCGTTCTTGAGGTTCATCGGTGATAAAGGTGTGCGAAACCTCGATGATGCTCGTCAGTACATATTGACTGGACCGATTGAGAGCTATAAGCGACTCGGTTTTGGGCTATATTTGACAAAGCTGAAGGATGGTGGGGTCCCTATTGGAATTTGTGGGCTGGTGAAGAGGGAATTCTTAAAAGATGTTGATGTCGGATTTGCCTTTCTTGCCAAATTCAGAGGGAAAGGATATGCCCTTGAATCAGCCTCTGCTATATTGACCTATGCGAAAACTGTTTTAGGCTTAAATCGTATCGTTGCGGTAACATCCGCAGACAATTATGATTCCATCCGTGTACTCAAAAAGTTGGGACTGCGCTTCGAAAAAATGGTCAAATTGTCTCATGATGAGCAAGAATGTAAGTTGTTTGCGCCGCAAGCCTAACAATAATTTCATTGGTAATTAAAATAAACTGGAACGGAGGAAAAATGGATAGAACTAAAAGGATTTTTATCAGCGATATTCATTTAAGTTCGAGGGAGCGTTACAATGCCCCTGAGGAGTCGAAAAGAGCACGATTTAATCCTAAAAAACATCAAGCGAGACTGGTCAATTTCCTGAATAAAACGGTCTTAGAAAAAGAGGATGAGATAAAAGACCTGGTTCTGGTCGGAGACATATTTGACGACTGGGTATGCCCTCCAGACGAACCTCCACCTACTTTTGCTGAGATCTTTCAGTCAAATCCTGAAGTCATGGGAGCACTGAGGGCGATTGCGAGTAGCCAAATTAACCTCTATTGCCTTTTCGGAAATCACGATCACGGTCTCAAAAAAGCAGAAATTCAGTTGGAGATACCATTCGTTATTTTCCAGAAGAGCTATGATGATCCCCAATTAAAGCTCCACGCAGAACATGGAAATCAGCATGTCCTATTCAATAAATCACATTCGGGGATCGCCAACGGGCGTCCCATCGGCTATTTTATTACGCGCCTTACCGAGCACCTCGGTGGTTACGTGAGACGCTTTCATGATCTTATATCTTACTCAGATGATGCAGTCGAGTGGGCGGCAGGCAAATCTAATTTTTTTGTCTCCATGCTAGAAGCTCTGGCCGAGAGGGCGGGAGTAAACGAAATTGTTATGAACTCCAAAGGAAGAAAGCTTTCAATTGAAAAAATAAAAAATATGTATGAACCTCTTGCTGAAAAATATTCTCTATTCTCTACAATAAGAAAATTAATGGAAGAGGGGGAACTGGAGCGCTTAGGCGACCGATTGAGCGCCAAGAAGGGATATAAGGTAGTCATCTTCGGCCATACTCACAAAGCCAAAATTGACAAGGATTCCCTCTTTGTTGCCGATCGGATTTATGCCAACACGGGCTGTTGGAGCCAGAAGAAGGCACACTGTGTTATCGTGGATGTCAATGCAGATGAGAAAGCTACCGTCAATCTTTGCCGGGTCGAAAATTCCGGTCGAGCGGTGCGGGTTGAAAAGGAAACGATTTAATCCCCATGAACAAAAAGATTCTCATCTCTATTGCAATAATTTTAACCTTTGGGATATATCTGCTTATTTTTGATGGCTCCAGCCAAGTAATAACGTTAACCATTCTACACCTCAACGACAATGAATCCCAACTTCTCCATGCTGGAAATGGAATTGAGGACTTCGGCGGTGCCGCCCGTGTCGTTGCAGTTGTTAAAAACCTCCGTTCGGCCGCTACAACAAATGTTGTTTTAACACTATCTTCAGGGGACAATTTTCTTGTCGGGCCCGAGTTCAAGGCGAGTCTCGCGGCGTCAAACCCTGCTCTCGGCGGTGTGAACACGTACTACGACGCTAAAGCGCTCGATGCAATCGGGTATGACGCGATAGTATTTGGAAACCACGACTTTGATCTGGGCCCCAATCTGCTGACGGATTTCATTTCAACTGGTTTCACCAACACGTTTCCTCCTTATCTCAGCGCCAACCTTGACTTTTCCCGTGAGCCTGCTCTTCAGGCCCTTGTGGAACGCGGGCGGATTGCGAAGAGTATCATCATTGAAAAAAACGGACATAGATTTGGTATCATCGGCGCGACGACCCCCAATCTGCCCTTTATTTCCGGACCCGGCAACGTGTTAGTGGATCCTAATTTGGCGACGGTTGTGCAAAAAGAAATCAACGCCCTTCTTAACGATGGTGTCAATAAAATCATTCTCGTCACCCATCTTCAGGACCTTGCGGAGGATAAGGCTCTGATCGCGCAGCTGCACGGTGTCGATATTGCGATTACCGGGGGCAGTAACGATGTGCTGGCCAATGCTGGAGACCTTCTTGTACCGGGGGATACGTCTAAGGGGACGTACCCCACGGTCGTTAAAGATTTAACCGGTAGGAAGGTCTCGATCGTTACCACCGGTGGTGAATACAAATACGTCGGTCGGCTGATTGTGGGCTTTGACGATGCCACCGGCGAAATCACTAGCATAGATGCAGACAGCGGGCCCGTACGTGTAGCCGGCGGTGCCAATTCAGATGCCGTAATGCCCGATCCGATAGTCCAGGCTCAAGTGATCGTGCCTGTAAAGGCTTTTGTAGACATACTTGAAACAAGCGTCATTGCCCGGTCCGAGGTGGCGCTCGACGGCATACGAAAAAATGTACGTGCGAAGGAGACCAATGCGGGCAACCTTGTTGCCGATTCTCTTCTTTCAGAAGCGCGGCGCCTATCTGGTGAATTCGGTGTCACTGCACCCGCTATTGCTCTGACCAACGGGGGCAGCATTCGTAACAACACGATCCTACCGGCCGGCACGATCACCGAGCGTGATACTTATGACATCGTGCCGTTTCCCAACTTTTTATCGGTATTCGAAAAGGTGTCGGTGACAACTTTAAAAGATCTGCTGGAAAACGCCGTTTCGCGAATCGACACGGTT
>JASFJP010000538.1:0-3704 GCA_050121225.1 Desulfobacterales bacterium | reverse complement strand
ATCTCGGTCAAATGTTCCTTTAGAGATCATTTCAAAGGTCATTTTACGGCACCGAAATCTTTCAACAACAAAGTCGTTCAACTGCGTCCCATCAAAATTTTGATAGCAAAACCTTCCGTATCATTCATCCGTTTCATCCATACAAAGATATCGAATTTGAAATAGATCACGTAAAGCGAATTGCATATGAAAGTCGTGTTTTCTTTTTCAACACGAAGGGCCGCAAATCTTCCGTACCGCTTTATTGGACGGACATCGGACCACAGGATCCATTTGTCGCTGTTTCTGCTGGACGTTCACTTTTTCGAGTCGCAGACCTTCTGGGTTTGGTTCGTCTCATAGGGGAAATAAACGGCGAAAGGCGCAAATGAACATGCATAGTGACCGCCAATTGCGTAAAGGAGATTACGCCGCTAATGTTAATTTATATTTGCCGCAACAAATTTAATCTAAGCGATATTTTATATCATGGAAACAATATATTATACTGTTATTGTACATTTTATATGATATTTCTCTTGACATCTTGTAGATTTAGCGGCATAATTAAATAATCATACAAGATTTAGCGGCATAATTAACCCAAGGAGATGAGCCGATGGCAGGACCCAAAAAGCTCCTCGATGACAAAACTGAAAGCTTGAAGAAATACGGTGCTCTCAACCCGCATCCACACAAGGTTGCAGAAAAAACGTTCTCAGATTCGGCACTCGAATTTTTCGATCCCCGTGATCTGGTTCAGGTCAAGTACGAGATGCTGCGTGCCGTCGAAAAGGAAGGCCGTTCGGTCAAACAGGCTTCGGAAGCTTTTGGGTTCTCGCGGCCGGCCTTTTATCAGGTACAATCTCAGTTTAAACAGGGGGGCGTGACCGGTCTTGTCAAAAAACGCCCAGGGCCAAAATCCGCTCACAAGCTGACTGCTGATGTACTTGCCTTCATCGAAGAAAAACTAGAAGAAGGCAAACCGCTTCGTGCCCGGAAACTGGCGCCATTGATAATGGAAAAATTTGGCAAAGAGGTTCACCCCAGAACGATAGAACGTGCAGTGAGGCGAAGAAAAAAAAAAAGAGAAAATGACATTGAGATCTTGCCCATCAGGTATTGAATCCGATGACAGCGCTTTGCGGCAGTATGAATCATTACGCGCACAGGTGTTAAACAAGCAAGCGCGCTTTGCCGAGTCAACTTTGGGTCTGCCACTGTTCATCCGCCAAGGAATGCTGGCCTGGATAGAGCTGTGCCACCGATGCATACCGCCAAACCCAAAGCCGGCAGAGCGTTCTAAAATACCTGTTTTAGCCTACGCAACAACATCGGAGATGATAAAGGTCATGGCCAACATTACCCTATTCAACTTAGAGGAGGCTTTGGCATGAATATGTCACCGCAGGCTAATCAGAAAGTGAGTGCAAGTCATCTAAAAAGGCAGGCGTACTGTTATGTCAGACAATCTACACTCAAGCAGGTATTTGAAAACACCGAGAGCACCAAACGTCAATATGCTCTTCGTGATCAAGCGATCGCTTTAGGATGGCCGCTTGTTCAGATCGTAACGGTCGATTCGGATCTGGGTGAAACGGCGACATCGGTAGCGGACAGGCAAGGATTTCAAAAATTAATGACAGAAGTCAGCCTGGGGCGTGTGGGACTTGTGATGGGTCTTGAGGTCTCACGCTTGGCACGCAACAATGCGGACTGGGCTCGGCTGCTGGAGATCTGTGCCATCACCGACACTTTGATTCTTGACGAGGAGGGCATCTATAATCCAACCGATTTTAACGATCGGCTGCTGCTCAATATGAAGGGCACATTTTCCGAAGTAGAACTTCATGTGTTGAGATCACGGCTTAGAGGAGGCATTTTAAGCAAGGCTCGACGGGGTGAATTAAAAACGCGCTTGCCGACCGGATTTGTTTATGATCACAATGACAGAGTCATTATTGATCCGGACAAACAAATTCAACAAAGTATCCGTTTGTTTTTCGATATATTCCAACGAACCGGCGCCGCATTTGCAACCGTAAAGGCGTTTGCCACAGATGATATGAAATTCCCATGCCGAATGCATTTGGGTCCCGATAAAGGCAAGGTAAAATGGCAACGGTTAACCAACGGACGGGCACTATCGATTTTAAACAATCCGCGCTTTGCCGGCGCATATTACTATGGGCGGCAGCGATCGCGAATAAACGTCGACGGCTCCACGACTTATTTTCAAGTCCCCCGCGATCAATGGCTTGTGCTGATAAAAGATGCCCATCCGGGATATATAACATGGCAACAGTATGAAGAGAACTTGCGGCGGATGCGGCAGAATGCAGTCGCATACAACGTTATAGGCAGAAAAACACCACCCCGTGAAGGGCCGTGCCTGCTACAAGGGTTGGCCGTTTGCGGCAAATGTGGTCAGCGCATGACCATTCGCTATAAGTATCAGCGTAAAGCCCGACTCGATCCGGTCTATTTGTGTCAGCGTCTTCGGATAGAGAGATGGGAAAATAGTTGTCAATATATACCCGGCGCTAGTATTGATGAGGCCATCAGCAAACTGCTGCTTGAGTCGCTCACGCCATTGACATTAGAAGTGGCTTTGCAAGTGCAAAAAGAGTTGGAAAACCGCTTTAACGAGGCCGATAAGCTGCGCAAACAACAGGTTGAACGGGCAGAATATGAAGCCAATCTCGCCCGGCGTCGTTTTATACAGGTCGATCCGGAAAATCGACTGGTGGCAGATACGCTTGAGGCGGAATGGAATCAAAAGCTCAGGCATCTGCAGGATGCCAATGACTACTACGAAAAACATCGCCGAGAGGAGTCAGAAAGACTGAAAAAAGTGCAGCAGAAGGAAGTACTTAAACTTGCAAAGGACTTTCCGAGACTTTGGAAAAATCCGAGAACACCCGTTCGTGAGAAAAAGCGGATGATCCGATTTTTGATCGAGGATGTGACAATGATCAGGGGAGAAGATATTACGTTGCACGTTCGATTTAAAGGCGGCGCAACAAAAACATTGAAGCTCCCCCTTCCTCTCAAGGGCTGGCAATATAATGCGACGGATCCTAAAATCGTCGAGATTGTCGATGAACTGCTGAGCGACCATAGTTACTCGGAAATAGCAACCATCCTCAACAAACGTGGCTATAAGTCCGGCCAAGGTCATCGGATCGACAGAAGAACCGTTGTAGGAATCACCCACAAATATAAACTCAAGACCCGCTATGCAAGATTACGGGCCACTGGTAAGCTGAGGGTAAATGAGGCCGCAAGTCTCTTAGGGGTGACAGTGGCGACAGTGCGCAGATGGGGGAAAAAGGGTCTCATCAAAACATATCCCTATAATGATCGAAACGGATGTCTTTACGAGCATCCCGGCGTCAACTCGCCATTGATGAAAAAAAGAGCACAAGAGGCTGAAAAGAAATAATTTTATTGGGTTATGTCCACTCAGGTAATCAAGAGGTGCAATATGAAAACTAGCTCACTACCCAAATTTATTTAGGAAATGTCAGCGACACGGAAGCTATCAGGTGGATTGAAAACCTATATGCTTAAACAGATAGGAGGGGGGTAAATCGCGGAAGATGGATTCACCCCCGCATTCAGATAACAATCGAATACCATTAAAATTCAGCAACTTGAAAAGCTTTGGTAAATAGCAGTTCTAGCAACTTCTCAAATTTAGGACCAAGAACAATAGACATGTA
>JASFJP010000537.1:0-3707 GCA_050121225.1 Desulfobacterales bacterium | reverse complement strand
TAATATTTATGTTCCGGAATAAGAAATGGCGGCATAAATGGTTGTAACAAAAAAAACGTTTGTATAACGGAACGTTTTTTTGACAACCACTATAAATTCTGCCCGGAATTTGTGAATGGTGTAAAAGGAAATTTTTTATAATTGATCATCCAAATTAAAAAGTCCAAAAAAGCCGGATTGAAAGCGCTGCCAAAAAGTGCGGGCCGGCTCTCTTCGAGTGACCTTGTCACCCGCTTTCCAAATCAGGCGCTTTTTATCGTCCAGCAAAACCTGCCAACTGTTTTCAGGCACCAATGTCGCTTCGAATTCTTGAGCAAGCGCATCTGCAAATTCAGGACCTTTGATGATCAAGCCGAATTCGGTATTGAGGTATATAGAGCGTGGATCCAGATTCAATGACCCGACATACACAAACCTGCGATCGATAATTATGCCCTTGGCATGTAATCCCAATGCCCGGGATTGCACCGGTGGGGTATCAAACTCTTCTCTTGCAGCAGCATCGTAGCGCATTTCAAAAAGTTTTACCCCGAGTTCAATCACCTTTTTACGGTGTTTTTTGTAGGCACTGTGAACAATCGGATGGTTAGTCGATCCCAGCGAGTTGGTGAGGATCGTCACCTCAACCCCTCTGGATATTAACTCCGGTATATCGTTGTAAAATCCTTCATCGGGGATGAAATAGGGGGTTGAAATGAGCAACTCTTGCTTGGCGTTCAGAGCCAGCTCGCCAAGGGATTCGATCAGTTGAACCGGCGGTGTGTCTTCGCCGACCAGGGGTTCATCGTAGATTACTTCAGCCGTTCCGGTGAACATTTTCCGGGCCAATTCCTGTAGATATTTGCCCCACTCATAACGCTGTTGCTGAAATTCGGCCAATAACGCTTCATTTTTTATCATTCCCTGCCGAACCGCTTCTCGTAGTTCGGTTAAAAGATCCTGCCCCTTAAAATATTGTAGCAGCGCTTCACCGGGATACGCCTCCTCGCTGTTCCAGTAAATGTCGAAGGAAGTTGAAACCTCCGGTGCGATCGGACCGACGGCCAATACGTCAAAATCGGTAAAATTGTGCTTGGGATTGAGACCAAAATATTCGTTGCCGATGTTTCGTCCGCCAACAATGGTAAAACGATTATCGGCAACGATCAGTTTGTTGTGCATGCGTTGGTTCAGCTGTTTGACGTTACCCAGGAATTCTATGCCGTATAGAACAGACGAGCCGCTGCGGCCTTTGGCAGGGTTGAAGAGACGCACCTCAATTTGAGGGTGTTGATTCAGAGCAGCAACCGCCCGGTCTTCACCGATAAGATGAATATCATCCACCAAAATGCGGACGCGCACGCCGCGGTCGGCAGCCTGAATGACTCGGTCCAGAAGCAGGTCGCTGCTGGCGTCGTCCTTCCAAATAAAAACTTGTATATCTAAAGTCTCCTCGGCAAGATCCGCCAACAACAGTCGCCATCGAAGGGCCTCATCGTTGCGCAGCAGCATAAAAAACCCTGACACCCCGGGATCCTCACCCTTCAAAATATTTCGGGTGGCAACAGCCAGTCGCCTTTCTGGATGCGGTTCATAGGCTAACGTTGTGAATTTTATCTCCGGTTCTGGTAGGCTTGTACAGGCGAGAAGAATGACAGCAAACAAGCACAACCAAAGAAAAGCCAAACTTCGACCTGATTGAATCTGCGATCGGTGACCTCTAACAAAATTCATTTTGTCGGTGAATTGGTATCTCATCAAGGCTCCCTGAAATACATTTTCGGATATTTTTATTGCTAAAACGGAAATCCCAAATTAAAGCCAATTCCACGAAAGCCGGCCCTGCCCCATCGATAATCTATTCCGACACGATCAATATTAAACTTCCAAATCGAAACGGTATTTTCAGATCCAATGGTCAATCCGGCCGTGTAAATCAAATTGACCCTCTCGGTCTCGCCCCCATCCTCAAGGAAATCCACCCGGTTGAAGAAACGGCTAGCGACCATAAAAATGCCCACATCCAGTTCACGGTCCAGCAAGCTCAGCCCCAGCGGATGGCGAATATCCAAACCGGATTCCAACATGGAAAAGCCATTGCTCTCGTGCTTTGCGGAGTTTTTATCTCTAGCCAGAATCAGTGAATTACCGATTCCGAAAACAAACTTTCCCCACCTAAAGCTGATGAGGCTTCTTGCGCCCCCTCCAAGGATGTATTTCATGTCTCCGCCGGCTGTATCCTTACCGGCACCGATTTGGCCGAATGGCTTTAAGGTCCAGTACTTGTTTACAGGAATCTGCAGCTCAAGCCCGGGAACAAACGCTGTTGCTCCGAAGGTAAAGTCGGTATTGGTTTCTGCTTAAAAATCCACTCTAATCCCCTTTCAGTCTCATCGATCGGATAATCTCATCCAGCTCACCAGATTTACGTAGACTCTCAATCTCGCTCTCAACCTTCGCCTTATCTGCTGTATCTTCCGCGCCAACGATCAATACGGTCGGTTCATCCCGAAGGTGAGCATCGTCCGCTAAGTCAAGCTCATTTTTCGTGATAATCGACTTGAGTGTGTTGACATAGGCTTGGCCCTTCTCCGAATACTTGATCAGGGTCTCTGCCAAAACAAGTCCGGAAAGCTTCTCTCCGCGCCGACGAAGTTCGGCACGTTTTAGCCTGAGGTCCTCATAGGCCTGGTGGGTATTCAGATTTAGCATATACCCCCTAACCGACTCGAAGGGCCAGAGGAACGAAGCGACGCCGTAATTGCCTTTGGATTTGCGTTTCTCTTTGGGCTTCATGCCTTTGTCACCATAGGTCCACTGTCCGAAAAGAGCGTTTCCTAAAAGCGTGAACCTCGAGGTACCGTAGCCGCTTTCATAGCCAGCTTGGCCGAGCGCCAGAGCGGGGGGAATGATATCCACCCTCACCAGCAGATCATCTAACATGGACTGTAGTTTTCGGTCGTCTGGTGATCTTTCCGGGTTTATCAATCTATATCTGGCAGCCAGCTCCCTTATCCACCGTGTCTCATTTGCCTCGATCGTCTCCCCGGCCTTGTAACGCTTCATCAACGACATCAACCGCTGCCGGTCCTGCAGAATCAGTTCATTAGAGTAAAGGATCAGGGGGACCAATCCGCGAAAAAACAGCTCTTTCTTTACCTCAACCGGGACCTGTTTGGCTTCTTCACGCCAGCTTTTGTTAATGACCACGATGATGGCCCGCGGCACGTCAAGCGGTTTGGAGCGGTCGATTTCCCCCCAGAAGTCAGCCTCCTTGTAGACTTCGATGGTTTCGTCGACATCCCCTAAAACCAGTATCTCGTAGTTGCTTGCATCCGTTACAGCAATGAAGATTATTACCGAAGCCAGCATGGAGATAAGGCATTGCAAAATGGTCCTGTGAAACGGCTCAAACCATCTGATCAAATTTTCCATCCTCATAGAACCTCCTCTCATTGAATTAATCGGCTTATACCAATGTTTCGGTGATGGAACCCTAATTTGGTGAATCTTGGTAAAATAGATGTCGTCTGTGCGCCGCGGTCGGCGGCCTGAATGACCCGGTCTATAAGCAGATCGCTGCTGGCTTCGTCCTTCCAAATAAAAACTTGTATATCTAAAGTCTCCTCGGCAAGATCCGCCAACAACAGTCGCCATCGGAGGGCCTCATCGTTGCGCAGCAGCATAAAAACCCTCAAACCCGGGATCCTCACCCTTCAAAATATTTC
>JASFJP010000536.1:0-3719 GCA_050121225.1 Desulfobacterales bacterium | reverse complement strand
TTCATCACATCCATAAAAACAATAGGATAATTTTTTGATTGGTTTTAAAAATATAATAAAATTTTTATGTAATTATATTTTTCTTACTTTATATAATGTTATTTATATTATTTATTATATTAATTTCTAAAAATATTTATATAAATATTATTTTCTTTTGCCTGGTTTCGCAAGGTTTAACTCTGTTAGACACCGTAATAGTCCTTGTACCACTCAATAAAACTGCGAATACCGGTCTCTATCGGAGTCGCCGGTTTGAATCCGACATCCGCCATCAGATCATCAACATCGGCGTAGGTCGAAACCACATCTCCCGGCTGAAGATCGGTGAATTCTTTTTGCGCGTTGATCCCTAAAGCGTTCTCGATTGCTTCGATGAAGGCCATGAGTTCAACCGGATTGTTGTTGCCTATGTTGTAAATCCTATACGGCGCATACGAGGTGCCGGGATCCGGTTCATCTCCATGCCAGGCCGGATTGGGTTGCGGAAGTTTACCCATAACCCTGACGACACCTTCGATGATATCATCGATATAGGTAAAATCCCGCTGCATTTTTCCGTGATTGAACACCTTGATCGGTTGATTGTCCAGAATCGCCTTGGTGAAAAGAAACAGTGCCATATCCGGTCGTCCCCAAGGCCCGTAAACTGTAAAAAATCGGAGCCCGGTACAACACAGCCCATAAAGGTGACTGTAGGTATGCGCCATAAGTTCATTGGCTTTTTTAGTGGCCGCATAGAGAGATACCGGATGATCCACGTTGTGGTGCACCGAAAACGGCATGTTGGTGTTTGCGCCGTACACCGAGCTCGATGATGCAAACACCAGATGCTTGACATCACCGTAACGGCAGCACTCAAGGATATTAACAAATCCGACCAGATTCGAATCCACATAGGCCTGGGGATTTTCAATCGAATACCGCACCCCGGCTTGGGCCGCAAGATTCACCACCACATCGTAAGGGCTTTCCTTGAATAGGTCATCTAAACTGTTGCGATCAGCAAGATCCAGGCGAACAAATCTAAATGTCGCGCCAGGTTTTAAGGCGTTGAGGCGTGCCTCCTTGAGCCGCACATCGTAGTAGGAATTTAAACTATCTATTCCGGTTACGTTAATTCCTTCACTTATTAAGCGCTGACAAAGATGATATCCAATAAAACCGGCGGCACCTGTTACCAGAACATTACTGAAATTCAACCTCATTTCAATTCCTCTTTCCATTTTTTCAATCAATCGCCGTTGGGCGTCCATTATTTACGTTGTGCCGGGTGACCGCCGAACTATCCTCCTTGGTTGCGGTACCAATTGAGAGTTCGCTCGAGACCAGCTTCCAATGTTACCTCAGTTCTAAACTTTAGAAGTGCTTTGGCCGATTCGATGTTCGCCACAGAATGCAAAATGTCCCCCGGCCGGGCAGGTCCGTGCCTGGGTTCCGAGGGCTGCCCGTTCAATGAGGATATCAATTCCCATAAGCGGTTAATGCGCACAAAGCTGCCGGTTCCGACGTTAAAAATTTTGCCCCCGATATTATCGCGCTCAGCCGCTAGTAGGTTGGCCCTAACGACGTCTTTGACATAGACAAAATCTCTACTTTGATTCCCATCGCCGTAAATGACGGGTATCTGGTTCGATACTGCTTTGTTCATGAAAATCGAAATCACCCCCGAATACGGCGATGATGGGTCCTGCCGGGGACCAAACACATTAAAAAATCGAAGACTCACGGTTTCGAGGCCGTGAAGTTCATCGTAGATTCGAGCGTAGTGTTCGGCGGATAATTTATGAACAGCATAGGGACTGCACGGCTTTGGAATCATGCTCTCCTCTTTCGGCAAACGGGGATCATCACCGTAGACAGCACATGAACTGGCCAGAACCACACGTTTCACATTGGCTTTGCGAGCTGCCTCTAGCACATTTAACGTTCCGATATCATTTACCATTGTTGATTCAAGCGGATGATCTATGGTCTGCTGAACAGAAACGACGGCTGCCAGGTGGAAGATAACGTCACAGCCTTTTGCAGCGTCTTCCAAAGCCCCCGGTTCTTTGATATCATTTTTGTAAAAACGAATTTTATCTTGGACATGATTCAAATTTGACAGTTTTCCACTGCTGAGATTATCCAACACCGCAACCTGGCAATCCCCCGCCAACAGGGCGTCCACCAAATGCGAACCAATAAAGCCGGCTCCTCCGGTTACCAGGGCTTTTTTAAATTGAGCAGTCATAGGATCTCCTTGAATACTTCAATGTAAGCCGGGAATACTTTTTAAGATGTACATTCATTTTATCTCACATTCGATCTCATTGCTACACCAAAATATGGAGCAAACGCCCTCACCGGTAATGTTACCGCAATTGATCCTTTAGGGTGTTATCTTTCGAACTATCACCCAAGACAAGTTAGCCGACAATGTTCAACCAGACAACAAAAGTTACCGCTGACAATAAGGTACTCACCGATATCGCCACAACAGCCAGACCGCTATCGCCACCCATCTCTTTCGCCATGACGTAGGCGACCGTGGCGGTCGGCGATGCCAGCAAAATGATACCGGGCATATAATCGTGGATCGAGAACTGAAAATAATGATAGAGCAAAAATCCAAGGCCGGGCAACATCACCAGCTTTATAATTGCAGCAACTATCACCACATCCGGTCTAAGATGCCGCAACTCGAAAGACAGCGACCCACCGATGATCAAGAGGGCCATGGGTAGAGCAAGTCCGCTAAGTATCGCCAACGATCGATCGAGAATTGCAGGCAGCGGTGTAGCGGACAACGAGAAGAACATACCGGCCATGGCCGAAACGATAATGGGATTTCCCAATATTTTAACGGTCGCATACCACCGTTTTCCAGCTCGCGTTCCGCTTCCAGCGCATACTTGAAGACCGACAACGGAGAGCAAATTCTGCAGAATCATCATAAAGCCCGCAATGATACTCGCTCGGGCAAAACCTTCCGCTCCCAGGTAATAGAAGGCCACCGCAAGCCCAATATAGCCCAAATTTCCGTGAAATGCATTTTGAATAAAGGTCCCGCGTTGTCGCCGAGGGATACGCAAAATCGTTCCGACACCCCAGGCAATTAGAAACATGATCAGCACAGATACTAGGGTCACGGTCAGCACCCGAGCATCAAAATCGGTTTTCAAGGAGGCTTTTGAGGTCGCCCGAAATACCATGGCAGGAATGGCCAGATAGAAAACCAGCCGGTTGGCCGGTTCGAAAAAACCATCTGGAATGAACCCCCGTTGACGGGCGACCCATCCGATAAGAATAATAATAAAAATGGGTATGATGGTAGCGGCAATAGTCATGCAATTACAGAACGATAGGACTCTTCAGAATCGGATTTGAGAACGCTTAACTTGATCCTGAGATTTGGGTTCATTTGTGAAATCCTATTGACTCTTGACTTTCATTTAATTCAGAACTAGTATTCTCACTGATAGGTTCAATCAATTCAGGCGACGTCCGCCATGTTTTCTTCCCGACAATGGTGTGTTACAATAGTGGATGGTGCCGGAAAGTGATCGCCGATCATCGAAATGACAATACCACCTTTAGGGTTAAATTTTTCTGATAGAAAAGCATTCTCATACACCACATCACAACGAATTTAAATCCAAAAATGAAGTCGCAAATTCAAATAAAGCTATTTGCAGGCCTGCAGCGCTTTGTACCGCCGTGCGCCGACAACTATA
>JASFJP010000535.1:0-3730 GCA_050121225.1 Desulfobacterales bacterium | reverse complement strand
ATATGACCTCAACGGATGGACTCCAGCGCATGAACGACGACATTATAGAGGGACTCAACTCTCTGGTGGATCAGGCCATTCAAAACACCTTTCCCCCCAAGAAGAAAAAGAAGAAGAAAAAAGGGGAAGAAGGACCGGCTGAGTATATCGAGGTACCCGAGGAAGGCAAGACCTACTTGCGTCTGACCAGGGATGATATTGAGGATATCACCATTGGTGGAAACACTGCCATGCATCATATTTTTCTAAATCTCAATCCGGAGTACGTTGGTCTGGCCCCCTTTCCCCCGGTGATTCATCACAGTCTGGATATTAAAGCGCGAGATATGGGTATCCACATTAATCCCGCTTCCTACGTTTATGTGCTCCCCAATGAGGCCGGATTCGTAGGTGCGGATAATGTCGGTGTACTGCTCGCAGAAGAGCCTTACAAAAAAGACGAAGTCGCCCTTATTATTGATATTGGGACCAATGGTGAACTTGTGTTGGGCAACCAAGAAAAGCTCATTTCCTCCTCTTGCGCGACAGGCCCAGCTCTGGAGGGTGCGCAGATTGCATTCGGAATGCGGGCCGCGCCCGGAGCCATGGAACGAATTGAAATCGATCCGGAGACCAAGGAGGTAAATTACAAGGTGATCGGACGGGATGCCTGGCGTAAGTATTCAGAACCGAAAGATATGAAAGCCAAGGGAATATGTGGTTCCGGCATATTGGATTTACTGTCTGAGCTTTACTGCTCGAAGATCATTACTAAAAGCGGCGTGTTTAACAAAGAGGCATTAGATGGGCATGACCGTTTCCGGATAAACCCGGATACCAAGCAGCCCGAATTCGTTCTGGCCTGGGCCGAGGAATCAAGTATTGATAAGGACATCGTAGTCACTCAGAAGGATGTTCGCCAGATTCAACTTGCAAAAGGCGCACTCTATGCCGGCTGTAAGCTTATGATGCGACGTATGGGAATGAAGAAAATGGATACGATCAAAATAGCCGGCGCCTTTGGAACGCACGTGGATCGTACCAAAGCGCTGATCATGGGGCTATTTCCGGACTGCGAGATTGAAATGATTGAAAGTATCGGCAATGCCGCCGGTGATGGTTGCCGAGCGGCACTATTGAATAAAAATAAACGCGAGGAAGCCAACTGGGTATCTCGGAATGTGGAATATATCGAACTTACGGTCGAAGGGGATTTTCAGAACCAATTCATGGAAGCCATGCAAATACCACATATGACGGACAAATTCCCACATTTGAAAGGTATCGTACCTGATGACGTATTGAATCAGTAACAACTCTGCTATTTGTCTGGAGCCCGTGAACCGGATTGGCGGGCTGCAGATAATAATAAATTAGAGAATAGCCGGTTATGGCTCAACCTCGCAAAGATAAAAATCTAGCAAAAACCAAAAGTCAGACTTCCAAAAAGTCAAAGGATACATGTGCCACTGTAAATCCTGGCATTTGTGGATTTACGTGTCACGTGAAAGCACGAAAAATAGAAAAGAAGATTGTTGCCCTGGAGATTGCAGAATCCGAATGCAACCAGATTCAGCAATTTTCAGGCCACCTGAGTAAGATAACCTTAAGAGAGCTTTTCGTGCCGGTCACCAAAAACCCGGTATATCTTTCAGCTGAGAAGTCTGGCTGTCATCCGTCCTGCCCTATTCCGGTGGCCGTGCTCAAGGCCGCCGAAGTGGCTATGGAAATGGCTCTGCCGCGAGATGTAATGATTCAATTTGAGGACTGCCAGGAGGATAACTATAAATGAAAAACACAAAGGTCGTGCCCTTTAAAAGCGATGAAGGCATATCGTATACATTGACTCAACGTCTTCTCGAAAAGGGCAGAGCCTATGGCCTGACGACAATTTTTCCGTTCAGCATTGACAATATTGCTGTTGCAGAATGGGTTCGCTTAAAATGCCACTATGGTTGCAGCCGTTTCAACACTAACTGGACCTGTCCTCCCGCTACACCGAGCCCGGATAAGGTGCGAGCAATTCTGAATGAATACAAAATGGCGCTTCTTTTGGTGGGGAGCAAATCCTGTTCGGATTTTTATTTGAATAACGGCCGCAAACGAATCAACCAGGTCCGCTGTTGGAAGGGAACCATCAGCCTTGAGCGAATGTTGTTTCTCGAAGGCTACTATAAAGCATTCAGCCTCGTGGGAGAATGCTGCGCGCTTTGCAAAGAATGCGCTTTTCCTGAGGATTGTCGTTTCCCGCAGGAAAAAAGGCCATCGGTGGAATCGTTTTCTATTGATGTTATTGGAACTCTAAAGAATCTCGGTACGACCTCCACCGTTGCAACACAAACCTTTGAAACCTATAGCTATTACGGTATCATTCTTTTGGAATGATACTCCGTAAGACTCGTGGTAAATGTTTCTTGACAAATTTGGTCGACAATGATGTTAAGTAAATCGATAACTTCAGCGTGATCAATAGTTGCAGACTACTTAAATGACTTGGCGAGTAGAACTGTCCGGTAGTTTCCATAGACCGGCGGTAATTAGACAGTGAAAGGAGGTGATGAAAAAAACGTTTATACAAATCCGTGTAGAAACGTGACCTATAACCAAAAATGAAAGGAGACTTCAAATGGCCAAACAAGCACTTATCGATGCCTACCGAGGTAAAAGGACGGACATACCGCCCTGGGTACCGTATGCGGGGGTCCACTGTGCCTTTCTGATCAATGAGCCGGCTGACAAAATGCTCAAGGATCCTGAGCTGCTGGCAAAAGGCGTCGTTCACACCGCCAAGAGATACAAAGCTGACGGTATCCCCCTGGTATTCGACCTCTCCGTTGAAGCGAATGCCGTTGGTTGCGAACTCAAGTGGTGGGAAGACAATGTTCCGTCAGTAAAAACTCATCCTTGCTCTGATAAATCACCCGCCGATGCTGGCCTAAAAATACCCTCCAAAGAAGATGGACGCTGGCCAGTCCTATTCGAAGCTGCTAGAATTGCTAAACCCCAACTGGATGAATTAGACTGCGTACTTATGGGGCTGTTTTGCGGGCCGCTAACACTGGCTTCCCATCTTGCCGGGGTGCGGATTTTTACGGATGTTTACAAAAACCCGGATTTCGCCGCAGAAGTCTGCAAATTTGCCGGTGAAATCGGAGCCAAATCAGCTGAATTCTATGCTGAAATGGGCTGCGAAATTATTGCCAACGTCGATCCCGTAGCCTCCCAGATCAAACCCGAAACATTCCGGACATACGTTACGCCCAATAGTCAGGCCGCAAACAAGGTAATTAAGGACGCAGGCTATACGTCTTCCTTTTTTATCTGCGGTGATGCCACCAAGGTCATGGAAGAAGTCTGCAAGGTCGGTACAGATGGCTTTGCTATTGATGAGCAGATGAACATGAATTTTATCCGTGACCTTGCCCGCAAATACGGTGTCGGTTTTGGCGGCAATTTGAAATTAACCTTAGCTTTGAGTCTCGGCTTGCTGTCCCCCCGGGAAGATGCAATTGTGAGTCTAGCCGCCGGAGGACAACACGGCTACACGTTTGCGCCTGGCTGAGATATGCCCTACGATGTTCCGGTGGAACATATGGATCAGGCTATCGAGACTCGTGATTGGTACTATCAATACTACGCCAAGTATCCGGAATCTTGGTAAAAATTAAATGAAAGGAGGATTCGGATCATGGCAGAAAAAATACAAATCGATGTATTGACGTTGGATAGCGTACAATGCGCTGCTTGCGGA
>JASFJP010000534.1:0-3732 GCA_050121225.1 Desulfobacterales bacterium | reverse complement strand
ATCGACCCATTCATTATGAGTCGTAGAGGTAAGATGACCTACGAAGGGCTGCCATTTACCTTTTTCCCCCATCCATTTTGCCATTACATCCATCATGTGCCGGCCGTAAGCGATGTTGTCAAACGCTTCGACATCAAAGCTGACTTGCTTTTGATTGGAAGCCTCATGGGTGAAGGTGAGAATACCGGCCTCGTTGGCCTTTTTGAAAACCGGCACCAGAGATTCCGGATCGTTTGGAACGACCAGGATGGCGTCAACACCTTTAGCAATAAGATCTTCAACCAAGGCAACCTGGGCCGCGGGATCCGCAGTGTCGGCACCAATTTGATAAGCCTTGACATCGGGAAATTCTTTATCAAACTCTTGAATACCAAGTCGCATGTTATCAAACCAGGCGACGCCCTCAAGCTTGACGACCATGACAATCTCAAACTTGTCTTTTGCAGCCGCGGTAATTACCAAACCCATGGTCAACAACAATACCAACGCCAAAATAGATAACTTTTTCATTTTTACCTCCTTTTGAAACGGTTTCTAAATGGATATTCGACGGGGACCAATTGATTCCCGCCATAAGGCCGAATTATTGCTCGAATTGTTTGTGAAAAGAATTGTTTAGTTGATATAACAAACCAAAATAATTTGGTAATTGTACGCGTGATTGGATTCAAAAATTGCAGTTTCGGACTCTCGAATTATTAATCAGTTTTAGCTTGTGTATTCCATTTGTCAAGAAAAAAAGGGCATATCCTAAAATATTTTTAACAAATTTTAGCTATTAATTTTAATTACATCCGTGAAAATGGAAAATTAGCAAATTTTCTAAATGTCGTATACTAATGATGCAGGCTCTGATTACATATATCCCAAATAGGTTCCTTTGTTTTTTAAATACTCTGTAGAGAAAACATGCAACTCTTATAAGTAATGGTTTCTATTATTAAATCACTAAAATTTTTTAAAATGCCAAAGTTATAAAATTATCATAAATATAGAGCAGTTAAGATGGGATATTTACCGTTGACAAATTTCTACTATTGATTTAACTAAATAAAAAAATATTTAAAAAATATTAAAATTTACTAAAAATTTTTTAATATATTATAAGTTACACGCTAAAATCTGAATTAATAGGCTTGAAAAAGATTGTGAAATACAAAGAAATTGCCAAAATCGCCAATGTTTCTGTTGCAACTGTATCGTTGGCACTTAACAATAAGCCGGGTATCAGTGATGCTACCCGGCAAAAAATATTAGAAATTGCCGAATCATTATCTAAAAGTTCGCAGCATCAATACCCATTGAGTCGGTTCAAGAAAGGAGCCATCAGGTTTGTAAGAATCGTCAAACACGGACACACATTGAATCGGGATCATGACGTATTCATCTCTGCGTATATTGAGGGCATGGAAAAAGAGGCCCGGAAAAATGGGTACAATGTGGAGGTCAGCACATTTAAAACCAATGATGTTGAGACCATTTTCGAATTATTCAACGATTTATCAATTGAAGGCTTTATTGTACTCGGAACCGAATTGAATCCGGACGACCTTACGATCTTGGCAAATGCAGAAGCTCCGATCGTGTTTATCGATACCTATTTTGATTTTCAAAGAGCAGATTTTGTGGATATGAACAATATCGAAGCAGTTTTCCAGATTGTAAAATACCTCAATGATAGACACCACAGGCAAATCGGTATGATAAGAAGTGATATTGAAGTAAAGAATTTCGAACTAAGAGATATCGGATTTAAAAAGGCGCTGCAACGTTTCAATATCCCATACAATGAGAAATTTATCTTTACCGTTGATTCGACTTTTGATGGGGCCTATCATGATATGCTCGGTCATTTGAAGAGAATGAACCGGCTTCCAACAGCTCTATTTGTGGTGAATGATATTACCGCCTATGGGTGTATCAAAGCCCTGAAAGAAAAAGGCGTTAGCGTTCCCGATAATGTTTCCATAGTTGGATTTGATGACCTTCCGATGAGTGCTCTGATGGATCCGCCCCTAACGACAATGAAAGTCTCAAACAAACGGATCGGCAGGTATGCCATGCGATTGATGCTTGAAAGAATCGAGAAAAACGGCTCGCTACCCAGTACGAAGGTGACGATCGGCGGAGAACTCATTGAAAGGCAGAGTGTGAGAGATCTTGCAATGTTCAGCAGTGCGGAAAATGAAGAAGGAGGTTTAGCAGGCCGTGGATAAACGATGGGAGCAGCTAGGGGATCTGCTGGTGAATTACTCCATGGAAATCAAGCCGGGAGAAAGAGTAATGATCGCCATGGTGGAACGGGAAACCTATCCCTTGACAGCCGCACTCTATGAAGCCTGCATCAAAGCCGGTGCCTACCCCCAGGTACAATTTTTGTCTGAAGAATTTAACCGGTTGGTGCTGAAATTCGGCAGTCAGGAGCAGATTGACTGGGTACCTGAGATTGAGGCCTATGGTATGGAGTGGGCGGATGTGTATTTCGGATTGCGTGGCGCCCATAACCTGGATGTTTTTTGGGATATATCGGCGGATAAGCTTTCGGCTCTGAGGCGGGCGATGGGTACGGTATCCACATTGCGTTGGGAAAAGACGCGCTGGTGCCTGCTGCGGGTACCCAATGCCGCGCTTGCGCAACAGACCGGGGTGGATGAACAGACAGTCACCGATATGTTCTTCAATGCCTGTTTACTGGACTGGCCCAAATTGAGCAAGGAGTGGCGGCGTCAAGCGGACATCCTCGGGAAGGGCAAACACGTGCGCGTGGTTGGAAAAGATACCGATCTGAATTTTTCAGTGGAGGGCCGTCTCTGGGCGGTTCTTGACGGCAAAATTAACATGCCGGATGGTGAGATCGCCACGTCCCCGGTTGAGACAACCGTTGACGGGCATATTTATTTCGATTTTCCAGGGGTTTTGGGCGGGCGATGTATCGACAATATTCGTCTGCGCTGGGAAAACGGCCGACTGGTTGAAGCCGTCTCATCTTCCAACCAGGATTTTCTCCAAGCGGTGATCAATACAGACTCCGGTGCCAGCCGGATCGGAGAATTTGCCTTCGGCACCAATGCAGAGATTACGCATTATTGCCGTGACATACTCCTGGATGAAAAAATCGGCGGTACCGTCCACATTGCTTTGGGTCGTGCCTATCCCGGTACCGGCGGTACGATTCAATCCGCCATCCACTGGGACATTGTAAAGGATCTGAGACAGGAGGGGCAAGTCTACCTGGACGACGAACTGATCTTTGAAAATGGGAACATGTTAATCTGAGGAATACACATATGGGACGGGAATATCTGCTAGGCGTCGACATCGGCACATACTCCTCCAAGGGTGTGCTGGTCAGCAGGGATGGCCGCGTGGAAGCCAGCCACGTCATTGCGCACGAAATGAGCATGCCCGCCCCCGGCCATTTCGAACACGACGCCGACGCTATTTGGTGGGGTGACTTTGTTGAAATTGTGCACAACCTGCTGAACAAATCCCGTATCAATTCCAAGCAAATTCTCGGCATCGGCACGAGCGCCATCGGTCCATGCGTTTTGCCGATCGATGCCAAAGGCAAGCCATTGCGGCCGGGAATTCTCTATGGCATCGACACCCGGGCAACAAAAGAAATTGACTACCTGGAGAGTGTGCTCGGAAAGCAAGAAATCTTTCGCATGAGCGGCACGCACCTGAACTCCCAGGCCTCCGGACCGAAAATCCTGTGGATTCGCAACAACG
>JASFJP010000533.1:0-3735 GCA_050121225.1 Desulfobacterales bacterium | reverse complement strand
CCTGCGTTGTTGCGGGTTCGAAGTAAAGAACTACGACCCTCAAACGCCTTGAATCTGAAGCCCTCCGACTTTTGCAACGTTAGGGTTTATTTTGCTATTCCCAGGTAAGTTCCTGCATCTTTTAAAGCTTTCACCATCTCGTCGATATTGACTAAGGCAGGATCATACCATACGGTGTTTGTTTCCTTAAAATCATGAAATCCTTTGTTAACTAGTTCGACACCTTTCAGCCCTTCCAGGGCTTGTTCGCCGACATCGTATCAGCTCACAAAGAAGACAACCTTGGACAAATCAGGGTTTTCAGCGTCAAGAATAATTAAATCGTAATTACAAGTATCTGCTTTGGCAAGGCCACTCAGTCCGTCAAAAGATAGATCCACCTGGTAGGCTAAATCCCGTAGATGACCTTCAAGAAGATGGGCCAAATCTTGGTTATCTTCGATTATTAAATTTTTTTCGCCATACGATCAATAAAGGCTCCCTGCAACAGAGCTGCCGGGGTATCGGGTTATAGGAAAAATCTCTATGACATCGCAGCCCCGTTGGGCGGGATTTCCGCTTCGCTACAACAAGCTGCGGGGAATTAGACCCTAAAAAAGGATTCTGTGCTTGCCCAGTTAAATCGCTTGAGGTTAATGATTTTCATTTGCAAATCATGTCAAATTGAGCATCATTCTTCGTCATCGTCGTTATAATTAAGAAAGGCCATTACGGTCTTTAAGTGGTAGATGAAAAAGACCACTATCAGTACAGCGATGATGATCCCACCCCATTTTTTCAGCACGTCAATAGGAATGTAACGGTTAATATGGTCGATGATATTGTTGCCGATAAGGGTATAGATCACAATGGAGGTAAGTGTTCCGCTGAACACGATCAGAAAATTATTAATTGCCTTGTAGTTCAGCAAGTACCCTATAATGGACCCTATCACCGGTCCTGTCATGAAAAAAGGAAACATGACAAACAGGAAAAGCCCGATAGAGCCGTACTTTTTAATCTTGGTCTTCTGACTCTGGGCGGTGAGTTCCGCCTGTCGGACAGCACTGTGAAAAAGCTTCGGCTGGATGATGTTTCGCATCACCAGGACCACAATTCCGTATGCAATCAAAACAATTACAACTTCAAGAAAAAAATTGTATAAAATCGTATAAAAAATGGAAATGCCAGCGGAAAGACAGGTGACAATTCCCAAGCCCCTTCCCCCCATAAGATGGATGATGGCGGTCGAAGACAGCACTCCGTAGAGGCCGGGGTCTGTAAAAATGAGATAGAGAAAGTAGATCCCGGTCAGAGCCGTTAGAGCTAGCCCGAGCAACAGGATTTTCACCTCTATCATATTCAGGCGTTCCCTTATAAGATATAGCAGTTTCTTCAGTGCTTTATTACAGAGAGAAAACAGCCTATTAAAAATATTCATCATCTTAAATGCAATGAAATTTTGGTGCCCAAACCTTATCCAAATAAAAAACATCCAGATATTTCAAATCAATGACCCCACTGCAAGCAGGTAGAATATCTAGTGTCATTTTAAAAATCCAGTCAAAAATGTAGAAGAGTTGAATAGTGGCTATGACCCTGACATCTAATAAAATTGTACCTTGCATCAGCAAACCTGAAAAATATTCGGTTTCTAAAATTTATAGGTCACGACATCCATCAAAAATATTAGCTGAGAAAAGTGTATATTCACCATGGCTAATCTGCAAAACACAAGCCACAATTCCCACATGGATTTTTTCCCCCAATCAATATAAGGCTTACCATAGATGCATTATCGAAAATGCGCCCTAAACCACTTTCTGTTTTTCCGTTCAAATTAAACGCCTGATCCAAGCTAAAAATCGTTTACAAAATTCACATCCAATGGCATTTAAATACAACGGGTTATTTTTGTTCCATGGTTGAAATATTGCTGGCCATATATTTTAAATGTTGGTCTAAATTTTGAGAAAGTGTTTTGGCATGAGAAAAATCGGAACGATTGAAATGGATTTTATCGAACAGTATTTATCGTGCAGCCAAGAAATCATTGGAGATCGCACACGAGCGGAAAAAGGTGGTTCGAAAAAGAGGAAAAAATCGCAAAATCTGGAGCCCTTGTGATATTATTTTGAAACAGGTGATTATGAAAAGTTGGGATGCCGGCAAAATTCAACTTTTGAATCGCATGAATTTTTATGCAGATTTTTTTGATATCGCAACTTTGCCCGAACTGTTGTTATTCTCAATAAATCTGTAATGTATAATGAGGGTAGGAGCATGCAACTGAAGAAATATCTACTGGTTTTTTCCTTCGTAACTATTTGTGTTATTGCGTTACTTTATGGAATTTCTCCACATTGGTTCTTTGATACGTTTTTGGTGAATTCTCAAGAGCCAAGCCTTGATCAATCACACATTCTTAGGGCCGTTATGATGCTTTATATAGCTCTTGGATTGTTTTGGTTGTACTCCGCTTTCTCAGATAGATATCGTGACGCAGGCATTATTGTGCTTGCCGTTTTCTGTGGGGGTCTTGTAGCTGGAAGGATTTTAAGCGTTATTGTAGACGGAATCCCGTCCCCTTTACTGATACTGTATATTTTCATGGAGTTGAGCATAGTCCCAGTATGCATCTGGCTCATGAGGCGCGATAGCTAAACTGAGATAATTTATAAATGTAGCAAGGGATTCCTGCTGACTACTAAGTCCGGCGATACCTCCGACAACACACAACTGTTGAAACCCTGAAAAACCTTGTGATATAGCCTTTTGCACTTTCTAACTAAATGATTAGCCTAAGATACAAATCTGAAAATATTTAGGAGCAGAAATTTTATGTTAAATATCGATAACACAAATATTGACTATGAGAATCCAGTTGAGATTGCCGAGGGGATTTATTGGGTCGGTTTTTATGACGTAAAGTCTGGTTTACACTGCAACCCATATCTTATTATCGATAACGAAGAGGCTCTGGTGGTAGATGGTGGCAGTCGTCCTGATTTTGCCACTGTGATGATGAAAATCTTGCAAACAGGAATAGAGCCTCATCAGATAAATGCACTTTTGTATCAACACTATGATCCAGACCTTTGTGGCAGTATACCCAATTTTGAAGATATTATAGAACGTAGCAGCTTAAAGATTATTTCAGATGAATCAAGTTTGGAGTTCATCAGGCACTATTCGGTATCTTCTCAGATGATTTCAATTGAAGATGTGAATTTTCAATATAAATTTTCCTCGGGACGTACTCTTGAGTTTATCAATACACCTTATTCACATTCATCAGGCAGTTTTGTAACCTTTGACCCAAAAAGTGGGATGCTTTTCACAAGCGATATTTTTGGTAGCTACGGTACCGAATGGGAGCTATTTTTTAAATTACGACCGAAATGCGTAGATTGCGTTAATCTCAACAAATGTCCGGAAAATAGAGACCACTGCCCGATCAATGATATCTTGAATTTCCATAGAATCATTATGACTTCCAGAAAAGCATTAAAATACGCACTGAAGAAGATTTTAGAAATTCCATTTACTGCATTAGCGCCGCAACATGGAAGTATTATTACCGACAGAAATATAATGAGGTATATTTTCGAGCAACTTATATCTCAAAAAGACATAGGTATAGACCGTATTGTTGAGGACGAAAAAGACTTGGATTTTTCAAATCTAAGAGAGCGGCTCGGTACAGATGAAAATTAAAAATTTAATAAAAGACCAGATAAGAAAAACAGATATTAA
>JASFJP010000532.1:0-3739 GCA_050121225.1 Desulfobacterales bacterium | reverse complement strand
ATCTATATTTTCTTGAGCTGCTCTTAACACAGTTTCAACGAAGTCCCCTTCTCCTAATATGCGTTCATCCCCCTTCATCCGCTCAAAACCCCTGCGCATGGCTTTGACCACCGACCACCCTCCGGCGCTACGTACCAGCCCACCGCCCACTAACTCAGGCCTTCGGCCATCCGCAAAACCCTTATTTACATATTCGCGATAACGCCGGCGGGCTGTCAAATACTTGCTGTCATAAAATTTCAAAATGTAATCAACGTCTTGCCATTCTCGCTTTTTATTACCCATCAGTACGCTATGGCCGCAATACGAATATTTGTCTAACTCCTTTAGCTCTTTGACTATCTTGGCCCGTAACGGATTTAGGTGAATATAGCGTACCAGCTCTAATAAATACAAATCTTCCTGGCACAAAATCGATTTGTATCGATTTTGAAACAGCTGCCCGTGACGCCGGTGACGTCGGTTGAAGGTAACGGCATATCCGGTCAACAGCCTTCTCATCACATTGGCGATTGGCGTATATCCCGTTCGAAGCAACAAATGCAGATGATTTGGAATCAAAGCCCAGGCAAAACAAGGGGTGCGGGTTTCTGTTAAGATAATCCCCAATCGTTCTAGAAAATTTTCCCGATCAGCGTTGTCAAAAAAAATCTTTCGTCGCTCGATACCCCTTACAATAATGTGATGCAAGGCACCAGGAGCGTCTATCCGGGCTTTGCGTGGCATATCATCTGGGTAACATAACTTTATTTCTCTGTAAACCAATATTTCAATGGACGTCCCCTAGAGTTCACGCAAAGCGAGGATCGGATTGCGACTCGGTTAATTGAAAAACTTCCCTCCATAAGAGATTTTCTGGAAAAACAGGGCCTTCAGCTTAAATATCCCTTGCATTTGATTCTTGACAGCAAACTGGACCGGCCGGGGACTGACCATTACCGGCTACTGGCCGGAGCCGCTCTGGACTACCTTTCTGTGGTGACAGGCGGAAATGTGAAAGATTTAGGTAATAACTCATCACTTAATCAACTGGTTATGGTTTACGCTTCAGAAACTTTCCCGGCTTTCGACCTTCGGTCGGTGGTCCGGCATAGGCCTGGGCTATTGACATCCATTGCTGCGCAGTTTCACCGGTCATCATCAAATCTGTGTCGGCGACATGCCGCCGCTGAACCACCACTAAACAGAAATCTTCAGCCAAGCCCTTTACCATATCTTTCGCGTCTTCAGGCCCCCAGCTCCACATGTCGCCGGAAGGCCCGGTGAGTTCAACACGAACCGGTGTGTCAGGCACCTCCATTTTGCGGTTGGTAAAACTCCACCCGAATGTGCTTACGCCTAAATGGGCAATATGACGCAAGCGCTCTGTCGCTTTACGTCTGATACCCAATGCATCCACAATATCCTGTCCATGCGCCCAGGTCTCCATCAGTCGCGCGGTGGCAAAAGACATGGCACTCAAAGCAGGGCCATACCAGAGCAGCCGCTTCTTGCGATCCATTTTTGCTAAGAGTTCAAGCAAGGCTCTGCGTTCTTCTCGCCACCATTTCAGGGTTCCTTCAGCAGTCAAATCTTTTCCCGTAGTCTGCGTATGCCTCGTCATTGAATTTGGATCCTGCAGCATTTCTTCAAACCACTGTTTAAAAGCCTCCGGATTCGAGGCGGCCAGTTTGGCCCTATTCTCATAATATGCTAAATGACGAATTTGTTCCCTGATATCCCAGCCCTCAGAGGGGGTCATGGTCTCCCATCCGGCCTCATCCAGATTTGCGACGACAGCATCCAACTCCTGCTGTTCCATCGCCAGGTCATTGCAAATTTGTTCCATGGTCAGACTCCCTGTCGGTTTTTTATTGGTGTCGAATCGGTTTTCTTTGTGCTACAAGCCCCTGCTCTTCTATTAACTGGATTTTGCACGAGTCGGAGGTTTTCATACGCAAGAAGAGCTCTTTAGTATAAAAATCAGACGCTTCATCCCGCCATACGGGGGCACTTAAGGGCGAAGTCGTTGTTTTTTACTTCGAGCCCTGAATAATAAGGGCGCTGCCTGTAATGCCTGGAAGCCCCCGGTTATTTTTTAAGCATAAATATATCGAATGCCTTTTTTATGGCTGAGGCGGGTCCGATAAAAATTACGCGATCATCAACCTGGATCCTGGTGACGCCGCGCGGCACCACAAATTGGTTATTCCTCATTATCGCGGCAATCAGGCACCCTTTGGGTATATCAATATCCTTAATGAGTTCTCCATTTACCTTCGCATTTTCAGGCACGCTGACTTCCAAAAGGCTTGCTGCTCCTATTCCAAATTCGAAAAGTTGCGCCAAAACGGGGTTGTCGAGGATATTTTCAACCATCGCCGCCGTCGCCCAGGGAGCGTTTACCACCACAACCTTGTTCTGCTCCAGGAGCTGTGTGTATTCGTGATTTTGCACAATGGCAACGACTTTTTCAATTTCCAGTTGCCTAGCCTGAAGGGCTGCAATGACATTGCGGCCTTCATCTTGAAAGGCAGCGATAACAACATCAATATTATCCAGCCCGACCTGCCCCAGTAGTTCTTTCTTGGTGCCGTCTCCCTGGTAAATTGGGCAATTGTAGCGTTGTTCAAGTTCCTTACATATCGCCTCGTTTTCTTCAATGAAGGTGACCTGATGTTCTGCTGAGCGAAACATCATCTGATATTCATCTTTTGCCAGGAGCCGATCGGCAATATTTTGTCCCTGTTTTTCTCCACTTATGATAAGTACTCGCATACGCATTCTCCTTAATTTATAAATATACAATTTCAAGGATTTTACATAAACTTTTGCCAGCTTGGAAACTTCAGCGCGGTTATCGGAATTGAAAAGATATATTGCGCTTCCAACCAGTGTCAGAAG
Source organism: Desulfobacterales bacterium (assembly GCA_050121225.1). Classification (GTDB taxonomy): domain Bacteria; phylum Desulfobacterota; class Desulfobacteria; order Desulfobacterales; family JAFDCJ01; genus JAFDCJ01. The sequence goes on along the minus strand of JASFJP010000532.1, from coordinate 856 downwards.
CCCGCCAAGTAAAAAACTTCTGAGTTCTAATGCCGGAACGAACATCCAGGTCGTAATCACACCCAGAATCGGTATCCAGGGAAAAAACATGGTTTGAAATGGGCGTCTCAAATTCGGCATTTTTTTGTGCAATGGAATCACCGCATAGTTAATTATCCCGAGTCCCATCAGGTAGCCGAAATCACTCAAGGAAGCCACAAATTTCACAATGCCGGAGGAACTGAAGATAATCACGATCAGGGCACAAATAAAAAGCGCAATATGGGGCGTCTGGAATTTCGGATGCAGCTTGGAGAAAAAGTAGGGAAAATGTTTATCGCGCCCCAATGCATATAAAATGCGGGCGCTGGCGCCCAATGTCACGCTGAATGCGGAAAGACTCGCCATGATCGTCGCAATGACTCCGGCCCAGCGTCCCCAGGCGCCGAAAAGCCGCTCAGCGGTGAAAATGAACGGAATGTCGCTCTGGGCGAGCTCGGTATAATTGACGGTGCCCATCATGACGCCGACGACAAAAACGTAAATTACCGTGCTCACGCCCAATGTGATCAAAATAGCTCGGGGGATGTTTTTACCCGGTTGAATGATCTCTTCAGCCGCATTCGAAATAAGTTCGAACCCGACATAGGAGATATAGATGAGGGCCATCGCCGGAACGAAGGGGCCCCATCCCATAGGTGCTAAAGGCTCCAGATTACGCGGCTCAATATCAGTGAAACCGAGCGCAGCAACTCCGACCAGAACTGCCAATTCCACCAGATTCATTACGGTAATAACGATGATTGCTTCCTTCATTCCCATGAAGTTGACGATGGTGAATACGATGGTGGTGAGCAGGGTGAGGAGGACAATGCTG
>JASFJP010000531.1:0-3755 GCA_050121225.1 Desulfobacterales bacterium | reverse complement strand
GGAATGAACGCCACAACAACCTTGGAGAACTTCGGCGCGCTGACGCGGTTGGACACCTTGCCGCCGGCCATAATGACGATACCGTCGCCTTCGGTGTCGGCCAAAGGCATGGACGGGCACATGGTGTAACAGTTGCCGCAGAACATGCAGCGTTCTTCCTTAACCGCCACACTATTGAGTTTCTGGCCCTTAAACTCGACTTTGGCCGGTCTGATGGCCGCCGTCGGACAGGCTGCAATCGCCAGCGGAACTTCGCACATCTTGTCCAGGTATTCATGGTCCAGCAGCGGTGGTTTACGGTGGTATCCCAATATAGCGATATCCGAGCAATGTACCGCACCGCACATGTTCAAACAGCAGGCCAGCGACACGCGTAATTTGGCCGGAAGTTTGTGATCCTTGTAGTAGTCAAAAAGTACATCCATGGTGGCTTTTACCGGTCCGGAGGCATCCGTAGCCGGGGTGTGGCAGTGGATCCAACCCTGGGTATGCACGATATTGGTGATCGAGGTGCCGGTACCGCCAACGGGAAATTTGTAGCTGCCGCCGGAAAACTTGCGGCTTTCCAGATCCTGAATCAGGGGTTTGACTTTGTCCTCACTGTCCACCATGAATTCAATGTTGTTGCGAGTCGTGAAGCGTAAATAGCCGTCACAGTGTTTTTCGGCGATCTCACAGATTTCACGGATATGGGTGGTGCTCATCAGACGGGCACCGCCGACTCTCACAGTGAAAACCTTGTCGCCGGATTCGGCCACATGCACCAATAAACCGGGTTTTAGAACCTCATGATACAACCATTTGCCTTTATTTGCGGCAATTACCGGCGGATAAAATTGATCATATTTTTTTGGACCGATGTCACTGATGCGATTTTCCATCGGTTTGTCAGGATTATAACCTGAAGATACAAATGCCATGGTTTTTTCCCCCTATCTCTGATGATATTTTCTGAATTCATTGATGTCACGCTCCCAACCACCCTCAACTTCGTCTTCCTTCCAGAAAATGTAGGGGTTGGATCTGGGCTCCTGTACCATCCGCGGATCGGGATCAATCCCGGTCACTTCTAATAATTTCTGGAAACCCTGACGCTTCATCAGCTCACCCAGCCGCTCACGGTTCTTGCCTTCTTCCATCCACCAATCCCAGATGTTCTCAATCACTTCCTTGATTTCATCATAAGGATCTTCGGCCTTAATGAAGGGAACCAGCATGGAGCTCATCTGAGCACCGTCCAGAATCGGGGCCTTGGCACCCACCAGGATCGAAAGTCCTCTATCGTTTCCGATTCTCAGTGCTCTAGGCATGACGTTGATACAGTGCATGCAGCGGTTACACTCCTTGTTGTCGATCATCAGCTTGTTTTCTTCCATCCACATGCATTCGGTGGGACAAAGATCGATAACTTCTTTCTGGATGTCAAAAGGCCCCCAGTCACGGCCGCTGTGATCATTGGCATTGGGTGCGATCTCACCACCGATGTAGGCTTGGACCGCTTCCGCGTCGATGCGAATATCATCACGCCAAGTCCCGATGTAAGACATATCGGCTCGCGCAATCGAGGCCACACAGCAGTTGGGGCAACCATCGAATTTAAATTTAAACTTGTAAGGAAAGGCCGGTCGGTGAAGCTCGTCCTGATACTCCTGGGTTAAATGATAGCACAGCGCCTGCGTGTCGTAGCAAGAATACTCACAACGGGCCGAACCGATACAATCGGAAGGGGTCCGCAGATTGGAGCCGGATCCACCCAGATCCTGGTTGAAATTATGCGTCATCTCATAAAAAACTTCTTCCAGCTGGGGTGTGGTGGTTCCCAGAAAAATAATATCACCCGTGGATCCATGCATATTGGTGATACCGCTGCCGCGAAAATCCCACAAATCGCAGAGCTTGCGCAAGTATTCCGCTGTATAAAATTTTCCGCCGGGCTGGTTGACGCGCATGGTGTGGAAATGCGCCACGCCCGGGAACTCTTGCGGTTGGTCACAATAGCGACCGATAACACCGCCGCCATAACCAAAAACACCGACGATTCCGCCGTGTTTCCAATGGGTTCGGCCGTGCTTATAGGAAAGTTCCAGCACACCCAACAGGTCTTCGGCAACATCCGCGGGAATCTGAAATTCAACGTTGGCTTCGTTTTTGGCTCTCACTTCGGCCTGTTGTTTGAGGTCAGACACAAAGCTCGGCCACGGCCCGCTCTCAAGCTGGTCCAACAAAGGGGTTTTGTGTTTTGCCATTATTTACCTCCATCATATTGATAATTTGATCCTGAAACCTAAACAATAAAGAAATCGCTCCTGTGAGGAACTTCCGCTGCCACCTCCTCTCGATTTTTAGATTTTTTTGACGTAATTTATTAATATTCTCGTGAAAAATTCAAAATTTAAAATCAAGGGGCAGATATAAAATGTATCTCCGATCTTGTCAATAAAAAAGCACCGTTTCATTAGCTTAAAGCGTTAAAAAAATTCGAAATTGCAAAAAACACGTTATATTGCGGATAAAAAAAATGGAACCGCACTATGTAGTAGTAAAATTTAGATTGTACGCTATGCGTTTAGATCTCGTTGATCGCCCGATATAGGGTCTGTACGTGCTCAGGTAGGTTCTGCTTGATAAGGGCAATTTCCGGTTTTGAGAGATAATGCGTACTCACGAGGAATTCAGACAACTCAAGCAAATCCGCCTGGGTGCAAACGGAAAGATAGGATTTAAAACATGCAGAAATGGAATCAGGTAAGGATGCAAGCGCTCGTTTTTGGGAAAGGCCGTCAAATACGCCTGCCACTGTGGTTTGAGCGACCCAGGTCTCCGACCAAACAAAGCCCCCGATGCCATCGATGCGATCCAGTCGCATCTGAATAGAAAGATTTAAAAAGAAAATCAACAAGGCCTGTAAAACCAACTCGGCATTTTCTGCTGCATATTCCTGATCATTTACATCTTGAAAAAGAGGCCCATATTTCCGCACGGTAATCAGTTTCAAATCAAGACCGCCTTGGTCCAGCTTTACGACAAAGTCTCCGGCAGCATGATGCCACGCAGATATGTTCTCAAATGTCTGCAGATTGTAATAACAGGTCATGATCTGTGCCGCCTGGGTGTATAGTGCGTTTGTTTGTTCGCGTGTCAGAAAGAACCGGCCGTTTGCATCATCCCAAACGCAAATTTTGAATTGATTATCGGATGTATCCTTGGAGAGATGAAATTCGTGGTATCCCTCAAACCAATCTCCCAGAAACATCCGTATTTTGCGCTTTTCCCTAAAATCAATTTCATCGAAGATGTATACCCGAGGTAAAAATGATACAACAAATTCGTCACTGAGTCTTTTTAAAATATGATATTCGTCTTTAAGGTACCGATTTCCGCTTTCGGATACGGCAATATTGAGTACGAAGCAGGATGTATGCCCGTCCACCGCGGTTTGTATCCGGGCCGGATGATAAAACTCGCCGTGCTTTTCAAGGACGATTCGAATCTCGCGAAGATCGCGTGGTGTGATCGTTTGTCCAAGGCGCGCAGTCAGCGCCGAGCAAAGCATTTCGCAATCATCTCTTTCAAAAAAAGCTCGCGCAACGCTAAAATATTCCCCGTAAGTCATAGAGATTTCGGCATGATTACTCCCGGACATTTGCCGTGATAGGGGTAAGCGCTTTTTCCAGCAATCACTGTGGGGGCAAATATACGTTTCAAAGGGTTGGATATGGTAGGAAAATCGTGGAGTGTCAGGCATGGTTTTTTCA
>JASFJP010000530.1:0-3759 GCA_050121225.1 Desulfobacterales bacterium | reverse complement strand
GGAGTCACTCAGCAGCAGTTGGCGGTTTTATTGGGGCGTTATCCGCAAACCCAGGCACCTCGCCGGCAACCGGATGACTACTATAAGCAAATGGAGCCGGTACCGTCTGGGCTGCCTTCGGAGTTGTTACAGCGGCGGCCGGATATCAGGGCTGCTGAAGCCCGTTTGCGATCCTTAAATGAACAGGTCGGCGTTGCCAAGGCCGCCCGGTTTCCGTCAATCTCTTTGACCGGCAGCTATGGCTGGAGAAGTGATGATCTGAGCAAATTTTTGCGATCGGAGAATATCGCTTGGAACCTGAGCGCTGGAATCGTTCAACCGATTTTTGATGCCGGACGACTCAAAGCCGGTCAAAGAGCGGCCGAGGCCAGATTTCAACAAGAGGCCGCCGATTACGCGCAAACCGTGCTGGACGCATTTTCCGAAGTGGAGCGTGCCCTTTTGACCCGGGAACGACAGCTGGAGCGACGTGAGCGAGAACTCAAATTTCTCATGGAGGCCAGGGCGACGCAGCGTGTTGCACAGAACCGATACATTCGCGGGTTGGTCGATTATTTGGATGTACTCGAGGCTCAAATCACACGCTTTCAAGCAGAAGACAGGGTGGTTCTTGTCGATTTCATCATATTAAGCAACCGGGTGGCACTTCATCGCGCTTTGGGTGGAGGCTGGGCGGAGCCACAACCGGTTGAGAACCGAGACGACGGCATATTCTTTCGATTTTAACCTGAGTTGAGAGATACTTTCCATGAGCAAAACAAAAAGACGAATTCTACACTTTCTGGTAACCTTAAATTTAATTGGTCTTGGGACTGTGGGTTTTATCGCGTTGACGGCAAGCAAACCGCATGCGCAATCAGGGGAAAGACGCCCGGAATGCGGTCATCAAAGCCGGCTGTCTGCGCTTTCGATCCATTTTGCTGACCTCGCTGACAACGTTTGCCGGTCTCACCCCCATGCTGCTTGAACGCATAGATTCAACTAGTATCGAGCAGGCTTCCTTGTGGTTTCAAATCCAACAATAAAAGCCGGATCCTCCGGCCTGGAATTTTTACTTGGTTTTTAAGCAGGTTTTACCCGTGTTTCCTGGGCGGCGACTTCCGGATCAATGCGACCGGTTAACAGCGGTGACAATGTGAAAAGGAACATATAGAGAAATGCGACATGACCGAAATAGGGTGTAAATACGGCCCCTCCCAGGATTACGGTTGTCCGCGTAAACCATGGATTTCTGCTCATAAAGCGACCGAGGTGTAGGTAACGAATTGGATAGAGATTCATCAAAATGGCCGCATATATCATGGTAACAAAACTGAACACTGCCCAAAACTGGGCCAGTTGAGATGCATCATCGACGGCTTGGGAAAACACAATTAAGGGCGCAACTGTCAGCAGGGCGGCGGCAGGCGTCGGCATACCTTTGAAGAACCCCGGGATAGGGTTCTTATCCATCGTAAAATAAATCAAGCGCATGATTCCCATCAAGGCATAAGCCCATGCGATTATACCGATCGGTAGCTTCTGAGCAACCGGATGCGGAGACGCCGTAAGCACAATGTAAAAAATCCAAGCTGGGGCAATGCAAAAGCTGACCGCATCGGATATGTCGTCCAAAACTCCTCCTAAGCTGATTGCATGCGGACGCTCCTCATCTGGGGCTATCGCTTCGGTGAGGCCCAGTCTGCGGGCCACCGCACCGTCGAGCTTGTCAAACATTGCTGCCCCGATTAACAATAGATACGCCTCTCGAATTCGCCCCTGATAGGCAAAGAATACAGCGAGTAATCCCATCATGGCGTTCATCAGCGTCAGCGCATTTGGAAAGAATGCTAATATTCGCCGTCGTAGGTGTTCATTACCGAGACAAAGCTCGTCCAAACACAGACTGCCGTATCTGCGGCAATACATGGCAATGGATCCGAAATTAATGATTAGAAATATAATCTCAATAATAAATAGTCCCCGCAGTGGCAGATTACCCAACCACGAAATCCAAATGTAGATACCGGCGGGTGGGCCTTCCGGCACATAAAATGCGTAAGCATAAAGCAGGGCACCGACAGGGGCGGCAACAATGGTCCTTAGGCGGGTGAATTCGCTTGTTTCCGGCTCTTGATTGTTGCGTAGGGCAAAACCGCGCATAAAATGCGCAAAGTTGTCTCTAACAAGCACGGTAACGGCTAGAAGCAGAACCAAAATAGCATGCAGCAGCTCCGTACGGTTCGGTTGGGTGATGGTGAAGTGCAAACGCCACATGACGCCGACTGCAACCAATGGGAATATGATCGAGTAAACGATTTTATCCAAGATACGATCGGCGAGTTGGGCCATCGTGGGGTGGGGATGAAACCGCGCGGCAAACCAGCCGTCGATTAGGTCAAAGGTCATTGAAATAAATAGAAAAACGACTCCCAGGGTATACAGGATCGGACTTCGGGTCCACATGACGGCAATGGCGCATAGCATTCCTGCAAATACCAGGGGAGGTCTTCCGTAAATCAGCAGCGCCGTGAACTTTTGTGGAATATATTGCTTTCCGGACATGGTGTGTTCTTCAATTATCTCTTTGATAATCTAAGATCATAATTAAAATAGCGCGGCATGTCAAGGTGGGGACACGATCTTGAGACCAGCGGCCCAAAGAGCCGATATGCGTGAATTTCTGCAATTGATTATGCCAAATCAACGAATTCCAGATATTTCAAAATCTTGAGGCAAACTTGATTGTCAAAGGTAATTTTCTCTTTAGATTTCTTTGCCTTGTGGACGTGTTTTTGATAACCTGATTTTAGCCAAATGCAAAAATAGATTAATACATGCCAGCATCCGCACGCACCAACAAATCGCCAATGTCTGCATCGATCTACAAAAAAGTTGGAATCGCATCCCTCATTATGACGGCTTCGATTTTTCTGAGTCGGATGGTTGGTCTTCTCAGAGAGATGGTTATCGCGTACATCGGAGGCGCCGGTGCAGCGGTGGATGCGTATCAGGTTGCTTTTGTTATTCCTGAAATATTAAATCACATCGTCGCCAGTGGGTTTCTCTCGGTTACGTTTATCCCCATTTTTTCCCGATATTTGATAGAGGGGCAGGAAGAGGAAGGCTGGAGAGTTTTCTCGATTATATTGAACGGCTTCGGATGCCTATTAGCAGTTTTAATTTTAATTTCTGTCGCAGTAACTCCCCAATTAATCAAGCTAATTGCGCCAGGACTTAAAAACGCGGCTACGATTTCGGCGGCGGTTAAAATGACCCGCATCATCCTACCGGCCCAGCTTTTCTTTTTCGCCGGCGGGCTTTTAATGGCGGTTCAGTTCAGCAAAGAACGCTTTCTCATCCCGGCACTGGCGCCTTTGGTCTATAACCTTGGAATCATCGTTGGGGGATTTTTCCTGGGACCCTGGCTGGGGATGGAAGGATTCGCCTGGGGTGTTCTCATCGGCGCATTTATCGGCAATCTATTGGTTCAGTTCTTGGGTGCCCGTAAAAGCGGTCTTAAATATTCGTTTTTGTTTGATCTGCGACATCCGGATTTAAAAAAATACGTGGTTTTGACCCTGCCATTGATGATCGGGCTGACGATGACCTTTTCCACCGAGTTCTTCTTTAGATTATTCGGTTCCTTTCTGCCGGAAGGCCGCATTGCTGTTCTTAATTTTAGTCTGCGAATCATGCTCTTATTGGTGGGGTTATTTGGTCAAGCCGTGGGGACAGCTTCGTTCCCCTACATGGCACGATTGGTGGCAGAAAATAAAC
>JASFJP010000529.1:0-3771 GCA_050121225.1 Desulfobacterales bacterium | reverse complement strand
GGCCGATGATTGGACCAGCAATCCGATTCGAGTGGCGCTGCGCACTGGACAGGCGCTTACCAAGCCACGGCAATCCTCCACCATAATTGAAGAAGATCTGTCACCGGAATCGGAATGATGATTTCCTTTTTTAAACATATATCCTTTCGCATCTGGTGCACCGTATTGCTGGGCGGCCTTTTGAGTCTCTGGTTATTGCCGCTTGTACAGCCGCAGGCGGATATAGAATGGTATCTTTTGCCGGTTGCTGTAATCCTGGTGGTGGTATACGTCGTCACGGGATGGCTATTCAATCGTCGGGGAATGAACACGATTGAACGCCTGATGCATGAGGCCGCGGCTTTTGAAAGGGACGGGATGTATCCCGAAGCTGAAGATGCATTTAAAGAGGCGATGGCTGTTCTTGACAGTTTTTTGATTTCCCCGCTGGTTAGACGGGGGAAATCGGGTTTGCTTGGAGCACGGATGGCACGATTTTACCTGGCCCGCACCCACAGAAATGCCGATACGGAGGAATTTATCGTATTGTACCTTCAATCAACACCCCGGGATGAGGAGGTTGCCGAAACCTGGTTGCAACAGGTTGAAAGCCGCGGAGGACTTAAAGAAGAGCACCAGGAATTGGCGTCTCAAATCGGCAGTGCTTTTCCTGAAAATTCCACTATACAGCGCATTCTTGCCCGGTTTTTCCTTTTGATGGAAAGAACCGATTTTCCTGCCCTTCAAACCTACCGTCGCGTCTTCCAGGATGATGACCCTTTAAGTGCTGATTTTGTCGAGAACCTGGCCCGTCTTTTTTTGAGAGAGAAACGAGCCGATGAATGGGCCTTGGATGTTTATCTGCGGGCATTGTCAAACAATGTCGAACCGGAAACCTACCTGAGAGCACTGGCCGCATGTGTACGCTGGATACCGGGAACCCAACGAAATCGACCTCTGCGGCAAGCGGCCTATAAATACCTGACAGGTTTTGGTAAGAGTGAGCTTAGGTCGATGAGCGCTGGTTTCAATCCATCGCTTCCGTCAATACCCTCTGAAAAATCTCGTCGCAAAATCCGTGCGCAGCTTAACTATAGGAACGAATTTGCTAAGATGGGAAGGGCGCTTTATGAATATCCGGTGTCTGTAATTCGTCGCAACGCAACCCGCATGCAAACATATTTGGGGCATATCCGTCACACCAGAAAAGCGAGAACAATTTTTACAGCGGCGCTGCTGGTGGCCCTGGTCCTCGTGGTCGGGGGGTTGGTAGTCAATACCGTCGGGCATTTACATGTGGCTGAGACGCCTGTTGCGAAGAAGGCCGAGACCGCAATGGAGAGCGCCGCGGATCCTTATACGCTGCAGGTGGCGGCATATCTGAGTTTAAAATATGCCAAACAGTATGTGGATCATCTAAAGCAACAAGGGCTGGACGCGTACTGGACTGAAGCGGTGCGGGGCACCAAGAGATGGTATCAAGTCAGGGTATCTCATTTCCCGGATAAACAGTCTGCCAGACGCTATGGTGAATCTTTGAAGACCAAGGGCGTGATTGAGGATTATTATGTAGCCAGCTACAGCAAGCCCTAGAAATTGTTTTCCTCCTATCTCATGAACGGGGTTTCTCGTATGCGGGCAAGAGGTAATTTCAGACCGAAAAATACGGTCTCGCCCATTCTGCCGTCTGTTCCGGTGAAATAAAGGTCGTCATATCACCGAGCATAACTTCAAAACCGGTGTGATCGTTGCGCACCCAAGGTGCATAATTCGAACGGGCCAGAATGACGATGCGCAACTCAAGTCGGCTGTTGGGCGTTTCAACAGACAGCAGGCCCAGATTGTAACCGTTGCGGCAGATGCCACGATAAAAATGCTGAATGTTGATTATACCTTGCGCGAGATCCCGCCAGTCCGTGTTGGCCACTTGCAGCAAAGAAGTCGCCCCGGGCAGAATGCCCCAAATCTCAAAGAAACCTTCCGGGGCAAATGCCGCCATCCATTGCCATGAACCCGTTGCTCCGATATAACGGTGCCCTGCGGCCTTTTCATAGATGAGATAGCTGGAAAACAGATCATTGCCGTTTTGCTGATAGAAATCGGTTGCCCGTTGCCTCAAAAAGCGGTGGTGATTCGCTGGCAATCGATCGGCGTTAATTTGGAGGTGAGGATGAAGCAAAGATCCACCCGCCGATGGCAGATGGTTTTGGGTGATGGCCATGTATACGGCTTGGGGGTCATGCTTTAATACTTTATTGAGGTAATCTTGGCAGTTTGACAAGCTATCGGCATAGGATGGGACAGAAGCGCGGCCGATCTCAACGAAGTGTTCATCATTGAACAGACTGACAGCGGAATAGCCACCGTAGGGGAACAGATTCGGAAACAAAAGCGAATCGCCCACGATCAGGCGCCCAGCAGGTGTCAGATCGGGATTCAATCGGGGTGTTTGAGAGGTAACCTGAGGTCGGCAGAAAGGGCATTGAGAGGATTTATTGACATCCGGCGGTAGAGGAGGGAGGGCGTCGGTGCCGGGTTCCCTTTCCTTGATCCGGCTTAAGGAGATCCGACTGGTACGACCGGTGATAGGATTGGTCCGGACTTCAACCTGTCGCTGCACTAGATTTCCGGAAGGGTCAACGAATTTTGCAGATATAAATTGGCTTTCAAAGGCCAGCTCTGAACTCTCGGAAACATGCATGATACGGACCCGGTCTATTCTCTCTGGCGCTTAGTGCGGATTGGAGGGAACACCGAAAACCGAGAACAACGAAACAAGCAGCAACAATTGAACGAACACACTGAGAATCCAGCCGATTAGGCAGACACCTGCAGCTCGATAGATGCTGGTGTAATTGAGTGCCTGTTTAACGGCTGCAGTTGATGTGACAATCATCCAAAGCGTCGCAACCAGCAAGGCAATGCTGCTCATACCCGGTATGAGTCCCAGCAGACGAATCAGTCCGGGCGAGCTGGCAAAGCCCATTGCCCGCACCACGGCTTTTCTATCCGGTTTGGTTTGAGCTTCGGGGAACACTCTTGCGCCGGCAATGTAGGTCATAAACGCCCAAATATACCATGAAATAAGGGTGCTGACCATGGCTATATTTATCCCTACAACTCCGACCCTGCCGAAACTTCCGTATGCGGCTGCTGCGCTGTAAAGAAAAGCGGCGATCATAGCCTGTCTTAACGCTTGCGTATCCGCCACGACTTCACGGAATAGATCAACATCGAGCAATGCAGCACGATACAGGCGATTCAGGAAACGAATCATAGGCCCCCATAATAGTAAACAGGTTTCAACTGCGCGTCCGGTTCGAGCAAAAATGAATGTAATCGGCCGGAGAATGGCATGTTTTTTTTAAATATCGGCTATCATGTTGTCGGCAGTCTGTCAATTCCTTGAGATGGTTTCAAAATTTCGAATTTATTGGCCAAAAAAAATCCGACCCGTGACATTTCACGACGTCGGATCGGCTCGATCATGTTGATTATTATGTGTGTTAAACGTCTACGGGACTATGGTCCAGGAGTTAGCTGTTTCAAGTGCGTGTAAGCCGTTAGGAATTTAATCGGATTTTTTTGTGCTTCCTGAATTTTTAGATGAATATCCGTCTGCATACCACCCGCCGCCTTTCAGTTCAAAGCTGCAGGGCGAAATAATCTTTTTTGCCTTTTTGCTACATTTGGCGCATTTGGTATGTTTGGTCCCCATCGGTACGAGTTCTTCGGTAACATGCCCTTGGGTGCACTCAAATTCGTAAACCGGCATGATCGTCCTCCTGACAT
>JASFJP010000528.1:0-3773 GCA_050121225.1 Desulfobacterales bacterium | reverse complement strand
AAGCTGTTCTGATTTCACTTTTGTTGTTTTCACTGACATCCTCATTCGCTGATGATGTCAGAAACGAAAATAAGACTGATGAGCATAAATGGTTTTTGACCATTTTCGGTGGGCCATCTGCTCAGCCTGACCTTGAAAACACGTTAGTATTCAACATACGTTTCGAAGATGATACTTATATAGCTATGGCCGCTTTAGCAAGAGAATTTTGGCGCTATGAAAATTGGATCAGTTTCGAAGTTGAAGGTCAGGTCGGTAAATATTTCGGCAACGAACACCAATGGCAATTTAACGGATTGATCATCGGACGATGGCACCGGTTTCCGTGGGATGAATACTTGGACACAAGTTTTGCCGTAGGCGATGGATTATCCTACAACACAGAAACTTCCAAAGTTGAAAAAGAGGACGATGAAGATGCCGGAAAGTGGCTAAATTACCTGATGTTTGAATTAACCCTCGGGCTGCCGAAATATTCCCGTTGGAATTTCGTATATCGTATCCATCATCGTTCGAGCATAAGGGGACGGATCGGCAATGGCGCCTCTAACTTTGTTGCTTTAGGTTTAAAATATAGTTTTTAGATTCAGAAATTTCAGATACCTGATAATGATAAATTTTTTCGTCTGAAAAGGCGAAGTTTTTAACCTGGTTACTGGAAAAATAAAAATGGAGGATTTTTTTATGCAAAAAAATAGATATAGTTTTAGTTTATATACTACTTTGTTGAGCATTTGTCCTTTTCTTTTTATTAATCTGGTGTTTGGTTTTCTGTCCGGGTGCTCGGGGAAATCGAAGCAAGCAAAGGACTCTCCTGAAAGTGTGAGTGAGAAAAGAACTATAACTGAACTGCCGAAGATTGGTGAAATTGTCACAACTGAAAGAGGCTTAGAACTTTGTGAACACTATGGTCTCAATAACCTTGCAAACCGAATTGAAGACAATCCAGATCATTTCAAAGAATGGAAATTTGACGGATGTTCAATGACCCCTACCGAAGTCCTAAGGGAACTTATCAAGGTCCCATCTTTAACAGAAATCTGTCTTAGGCATGATCTTGGATATGCCTATGGTGACCCTGGCAACGAGGAGGAGCGTCTAATCGTTGATAAAAGATTTCAAAATGAATTGATAGATGGTGGTGCCAGTAAGTTGGCCGCAAAAACGATGTTTGACGCAGTCCGGGTGGGCGGTAAAGAAAAACTCTGTCTTCCTTTTTCATGGGGTTTTGCGAGGGTGGCGCCCTGCAAACTAGGTGTTGGATTGATGTTGAAACAATAGATATGGGTGTCGGCTGTCAGAGCTGCCGCTGGACAAAAAACGGCCAGTTTAATCGAAAAAGAAACGTAACAAAACGAAGATTAAAATACGGCAAAAATAGGAATGGATTCTCATCTTTAAAAGAAAATTGGACAGGATCATCGGGATAAAACGGCCTTCGGCCGAAAGGACTCCTCGCCGAAGGCGAAAAAAATCCCGTCAATCCTGTAAATCCTGTCTAAAAAAATAAAATCGAATCCATTCCTCTGAAGTTTCACACGAGTGTCAGTATCTAACATCTCCTTTCCTGACACCCGACACCTGAGACCTGAAACCTTCAGTTTCTGACAACATGTTGTCAGAAAAAAACTGCTAAGGGCCTAATAGTGAAAACAGCAGCCAATATATTCCTCAATGTTATTTTCATAATTGTGCTCCAAGGCGGCAGCATTATCGCTGCCATGGCCCAGGATGAGCCTCAAGCGCTGCCGCAGTCCGCGAAAAAGGAAATTCCCAGGATTACCTTCAAAAACCTTTCCCCACCCTTTACAGATTTTGATTATTTTCAGGGTCATCAGGAATATCCTTTTCAGGTCCAGGCAACATCATTCAGCCTGATTAATGCCTGGTGGCTGGCCGAGGCTTCCACTTTGGTCTATGCGGATGAAGACTTTGTTAGGGCCCGATTCAGCAGAGCCGATCTGCCGCAAGTCATATTCTTCGATAAACAAAGCACCCAGTGCTTTGTGGCAAATAACGATCAATTCGCTATTGTTGCATTCAGGGGCAGCGAGATCTGGAAAAAAAAAGAAAAGTTTGATCTGAGCAAGGTGATGGCTGATTTAAAGGCAGATGTGGATATCCGATTGACGGATTGGCCCCAAGGCGGCAAAGTCCATCGAGGATTTAAGGAAGCATTGGAGGAAGTATGGATTGATCTTTCAGCTTATATCAGACAGCTCGATCGCAAGGGGTGCAAGATATGGATGACCGGACACAGCCTGGGAGCTGCCCTTGCGACGCTTTGTGCCAATCGCTACGGTAATGTGCTAGGAGTTTACACCTTTGGATCTCCAAGGGTGGGCAATGATGATTTCAGAGACCAATATGATATCAACCTCTACCGTATCGTCAACAATGATGATATCGTTGCCCGGGTTCCACCTGCTGGTACATATCGTCACGTCGGTGAACTAAAGTTTATTAATGGTGAGGGGACCGTAGGGGATCATATGATTGAAAAGGACTACCCGGGGGAAAGGCGACCGAATGATGCCTATGGTCAGGCTAAGACCAGCTCAGCTAAGAAAAATGCTTTTGCAGGGTTCGTTCCGGCAGCATTTAGAGATCATGTACCGCTGCTTTATGCCGTCTACCTCTGGAATAATATTGTAGAGAAGCAGAACTAGGATCGATGCTTTTTCCGAGACGACGCTCGGCAAAACCGGTTTCTTCTCAATTGAAATTTGAAAGTTGATAGTGTCATAAAAAGTCTTATTACGTCCTTTGACGTCATTCCCGCGAAGGCGGGAATCCAGTATTTTCAGACAGTTCTGGATGCCTGCCTTCGCAGGCATGACGGAATTTCGGACTTTTTGCGGGTTTGTCAAGATTGAATATTGAATATTTATTGATGGCGCTACGCTTTATCTTTTTTAAAACAAGCGAACCACAGCCTGCGACGAGCCCTTCGGTTGTGAGCATAGGACTAAAAGACTCAGGGTCGAACGACTCAGCCGAGTCGAATTTCGAAGGGTAGATTCGCTCGCGCAGCGCAGGCGCTTGCGCCGCATGTTGTTCAGTCTTTTTTTAAAGTGATCGTTCGACCCTGCCATGAGACCCTGAGGCTCTCGACGGGCAGAATACATTATTCGATGCTTACAGTCCGCCTCTGGTGGATTCGACGTTCATTTTTTTAGCAACCACCTCATACTACAGATATCGTAATTCAGCTAGTAAAAATGGTTGTGACCCTCTAACTGTCGTGGGATTGCATGAAAATTGGACATTGGCTTTCAGGTGTCAGGAGTGAATCGCGAGAGCCTACCTGAAACCTGACACCCGAAACCTGAAACCCATGCTCGGAGAACTTTTCACCAAGCCTGATAATGTCCAAAAAAAAGAGCTTTTTTCATAGTATATTATTAAGTCTATACTAAACAAGGAGGCCTTGAATTCAAATGAAATTATCAAGATATGTATTTGTATTGATCCTGATGGTATCGGTATTTTCCTGTACCACTAGCACCGTGCCGAAGGAGGTTGCGGAACCTAAACCCAGTTATGCCCTGCCGCCGGGAAAAGACGGCGCCTTTGCCGATCTCGAGACTGCATTTATTGAAATGTATGGTAGCCAAGAATCCGGTTTTTTACTACTGGACAACAATGCCGAGTCTCTGCATCAGCGGTTAATGCTGATCGATGAGGCCCGTTACTCATTGGATATCCAGTATTACCTCTGGTATGGGGACGACAGCGGCGAATTGGTCTTCAAACGCGTCATGGATGCCGCC
>JASFJP010000527.1:0-3773 GCA_050121225.1 Desulfobacterales bacterium | reverse complement strand
GCATTATTGATGAAAATATTGAGGATCGCCAAAAGGAGGCAATCAAAGGGGAGCGGATTGTCGATGAAGCCGTCATCCATTTTCGAAACTGGTGTGAAAGTCTGGAGGTGGTGCCCACCATTGTAGCCCTTCGAAATAAGTTGGATTCTATTGCTGAGGCAGAGGTTAAAAAAACGCTACAATCCAACAAAATACCGCATACCAGCACCGAAGCCATAGAAAAAATGGTCGATTCCCTGATTAACAAAATACTGCATGATCCCACCTTGTTTTTAAAAAAGAATGGTATGATAGGAGATAAATCGCTATATATCGACACTGTCAGAAAACTTTTCAAATTGGATGAATAAGGCTGGAGGTATTATTGTGAAAAAGATCGCTTTACTCTTCCCCGGTCAGGGCTCTCAGAGCGTCGGCATGGGACAGGACTTTTATCAGGAATATGATGTGGTTCGTGAACTATTTGACATGACAGAAGAAATCACGCGTATCAACATTTCGAGGCTCTGCTTCAAAGGCCCGATGGAAGATCTAACCATGACAGTGAATCTCCAACCGGCGGTCACTGCCGTAAATTTGGCCTGTTTAGCAATGCTAGAAAGAGAAAATATCGAATATCACTATTGCGCCGGCCACAGTCTCGGTGAATACAGTGCCCTGGCCGCCGCCGGTGCGAGTACAAAAGAAAATACTATCAGGCAGGTGCATAAAAGGGGTAAATTGATGCATCGCGAAGCGAGCAAACATAGAGGAGCGATGCATGCAATTGTTGGACTTCCGATCAATGAAGTCTCAGCGCTGGTTGCGGATATCCAAGAAGAGGGTATTGTATCCGTCGCCAATCACAACACGGAGCTGCAGATCGTAATAACCGGTGATCCCGACACAGTTGAACGCGTGTCTGCGCTGGCCACCGCAAAAGGTGCAAAGTCGATTCAACTGAAAGTAAGCGGAGCTTGGCACAGTGAGTTAATTAGAGGCGCAGAAGATGACTTCAAAGCATATCTTGAACCAATGCCGTTTAATACTCCCAAAAAAACACTGTTCTTTAATGTCACAGCCGATTCATCCGATAATCCGGAGGAAATTAAGGAGATTATGATCCGTCAACTGTGCAGTCCGGTCCGGTGGTATGACACGATGTGCAAATTAATGGAAGAAAATGTGGACGTTTTTGTAGAGGTTGGCCCCGGCCGAGTTCTTGCCGGATTATTAAAAAAAACCCTGCCCAAAAATTATGCCGGCAAGATTTATAATGTCAGCAATATGAAGCAGCTGGAAACTTTTTTACGCGATTGCTCGTAGTGTGAGTGATGTAGCGGCGAATTGGCTTTTTAAATTAACATATGAATTTAGCTAGTTACACTTTAAAGATGAAATTTTAAACAAATCTCATTTTATGCTTTACAATGAATTTTTGATGTGATAGTTAGTTCCATTTTCAGAATTGAGTAACCTGCTGATTTCATGAGGTCCGGTCATGAAAAAGAAAGATAGAGAATACTTTAAAAAATATCTGACGGAACGGCTGGAAGAACTTTTAAATCAGGCCGACAATACGGTCTCTGGGATGACCGAGACCAAGGAAAATTTCCCCGATCCGACAGATCGCGCTGCGCTGGAGGCAGATCGCAACTTTATGCTGCGAATCCGTGATCGGGAAAGCAAATTGATCAAAAAGATCAAAGCAGCCTTAGAACGGATCGAAAACGATACGTATGGGATTTGCGAATCTTGCGGTGATGATATCACTCTTAAACGACTAAAAGCCAGACCCGTAACGACACAGTGTATCGAATGTAAATCCAAAGAAGAGGCTTTAGAAAAAGCCCTTGGATTATAGTAGGCATGTGAGAATAGACCTTCATATTCACACAACGGCTTCAGATGGTACCTGTACACCTCTAGAAATTATTTTCCTCGCCCAGAAGCTGAATTTAAGGGCCATTGCGATCACGGATCATGATACTGTTGCCGGATCACACCAGGCTTTGCAGGTCGGCATCCCTCCTTCCCTCGGTTTCCTAACCGGTGTTGAAATAAGTGCGGCGCCCCCCCCGTTTTATCCCTGTTCGGGAAGTTTTCACATACTGGGCTATGCTATTCGCCTTGACGATCCGATATTAAATCGTGCTTTAGAAAAACTGCGACGGGCTCGAAAAAACCGTAATCCCGCAATTTTAGAACGACTTCAGGAAATAGGGATTTGCTTAACTTTAGAGGAAGTCAGCGAGGAAGCTGGAGAAGGACAGCTGGCCAGACCTCACATTGCAAAGATAATGCTTAAAAAAGGCATCGTCACTTCAATGGATGAAGCGTTTGATAAATATTTAGGGACCGGTAAACCTGCCTATGTGGACAAATATCGTATTGAATGTGCCAGCGCAATAGATATCATTCTTGGAGCGGGAGGAATTCCGGTGCTTGCGCATCCGGGTTTGTTAGATTATGGAAATAATACCCAAATTGCAGAGATGATCGCTAAATTAAAGCAGATGGGAATTCGGGGAGTCGAAGTATATTATCCAGAGCATACTCCGGATCAGACCCGGCTCTTTTCTAAACTGGCACAACACCACGATTTATTGATGACAGGAGGCACCGATTTTCACGGTGCCATGCATCCTGAAATCAAGATGGGGTCTGGAAAAGGTGATCTAAGAATCCCATGTGAGTTGTATGAAAAGCTAGTTCAGGCCTGAGTAATCCATCCACAGACAAGTGTGTCCCTTCTCATGCACGGCTGCAATTGCAACGCAACTATAAATAGGTAATTTTATGGAAGCCAAAAATCCATCTGAAATAGAACACCAACTGCAATATAAATTCAAAGATAAGAAACTGCTCGAGGAGGCCTTGCGACACAGTTCGTATGTCAATGAGCTGACAGATCTGAATTTGCGTGATAACGAACGGTTGGAATTTCTGGGGGATGCGGTCTTAAATCTTATTGTAGGCCACATTTTAATGCACCATTACCCGGAGCTTAAAGAAGGCGAACTCTCCAGAAGCCGTGCCAACCTTGTCAATGAAACTCAACTTGCAGAAATGGCTCGTGCATTCGATCTCGGGTCGTTCGTTCATCTCGGTAAAGGAGAAATTCAAACCCAAGGTCGGGAAAAAAACTCTATACTAGCCGATGCTTTCGAAGCGCTGGTCGCCGCTATTTATCTTGATGGGGGATTTGACACGGCTTTCACTATCCTCGAGAAAAATTTTCTGTCCCTCATCAACCATTTGCATTTGTCCGCCAACAACCTTGATTACAAGAGCGAGCTGCAGGAGCTGGTTCAGATTGGAAACAGTGCCATGCCCAATTACAGCATTCTTCGCGAGGAGGGCCCGGATCATGATAAAACCTTCTGGATCGGACTGAAAGTAAATAATATTGAAACGCGAGGAACCGGTAAAAGCAAAAAAGCTGCTGAGCAGGATGCCGCCAGAAAGGCATTGGAGATTCTAAAAAAAGAATCTCCTTAAGCAATTCCCTACCAAGGGATTAGGGGATCCGCCCTTTGGGCTTTAAAGTTGGAGGCAGCATAGCTCATAGTTACAGAGAATTTATCCGCTTTTCTATCAGCTATTGACCTCAACGTGCTGCCCTTATTTGCTTGTGACGAGTGACTAAACTAAGTAAGCCATAGGCCCGTGAATACTACCCAATCCCATAAACCCTTCATCATCCCCGTATTCCTCCCCCACGCCGGCTGTCCCCACCAATGTGTATTTTGCAACCAGTCCTCAATCACGGGGGTCCAGCGAAAAATCCCTTC
>JASFJP010000526.1:0-3780 GCA_050121225.1 Desulfobacterales bacterium | reverse complement strand
TTTAGCGGCTGCAATCTGGGGTTGATATCGATCGTGAACTTCAGACCAGTCCAAACCGTTAAAGGTCGGATCTATATGTTTTTCATTAATCGTTTGCCATACAGTTTCAAAACTTTTCATGTTTTTATATTTTGTGGTACAAGATACGACTGCAACGAGTAAAAGTATTAAAACAACCGGTATCTTCTTCATAATTTTTAATCGAATCGTAAACTGTAAAGATACTCCCTAAGCGCCTCAGGGTGTGCAAATGAGGTCACGGCAGCAAAGATCAGCTTGTCGCCGCGATAGGTTGACAAAATCAAGGTCTTTATGGGCCAATACTCATTTGCCACGCTATCGAAAAGAATTTCGACAGATGTCGTCCCATCATTGAGCAAGGTTTGTTTGCTGGAAACCAACTTAACGCTGGTACTGTATTTTTCTATTTTGCTGTAAAAATATTCCTCTCCAATATCCTCCAACTGGATGTCATTGGGTTTATTTTCAACATACACTTCAAGTCGCGGCGTACTGCTCAGAGGATTTTTTACCAGCAGGACTTCATTCGATGTTGGTCTTATAACTTTATAGTGTTTTGGGTAGGATATGCTAAAATCAGGTGAAGTATGGGTGTAAACCTTACTATCGCATTTCAATTCTTTGCCAAACAGTGATGGCAACTCGAAGTAGTGACGTCTCTTTTTCAATTCTTCATTTAGATTTAAAAGGATTTCATTATCGAAATCGTGAAAATAATACACATAAACAAGCTTGTTTGTTAAATCGTATACGTTGCTATACTGTGTTGTTCCTATCAAATTGTATGAGCTTCGATGTGTGGCCTGTAAAATTTCTCGAAAATGGGCCACAGTAGGTCTACTGGAATCTAAAAGCATTCTCTCTGCTTTTTTGTATCGCGAACAACTCCATGCCGGCGCTCTGCAGGGCTTTTGATCTTCTGGAATTCTTGACGGACGAAAGTTGGTTACGACTTGGTAGCCGTCAAAATTTCGGACAACCGTCTCCCCTTCGACAATTGCGGAATCTCCAGTATTATCAACAACAAACATTTGAATTTTTGGATTCCATTCGATATAGTACTTACTTAACATTTCAAGCACATCCTCGACAGTGGCACACTCAGCCATCATTGTATCAGTAAATGGACCCGGAAACCGGGGTTTCTCTTTTGATTGTTTTATTCTCAATTTCGGAACCGAAAAGTAATCAAAGAACAAGCCTCGATCGTTCATGCCGCCCTGTGGATACCAGTTATCGTATCCAAAATATACCCTTCCGTACCGCCCATTCTCAGCTGGAATAAACCATACCCGCGTATATGGTATTTTGGAGTCTTCGTTGTTGCCGACAAGCACATTTGCGCCATCGGACATCATGAATGCGGTGCATGCGTGGACCGACAGGTGGGCCAAAGTCACCACGCTCAATATGGCTAAAGCTAAGAGAGTCTTCATTTTTTTATTATTCCATTTTTCTCTGGCGGCATAGAACAACGCAAAGGGTATGCCACTGATTTAGCGCAAAAGAAACACTTTTGAATATCCAACAATTCACTGGGCTTATCTAAATGTAAAGTTCGAAAGGATAGACAATATTTTATCTATGATCAGATAGAGTGTCCGCTTGCATTACAGTGAGTGTTCGCAACCGGACAGTTTGTTGAATTGGCCGAAATATTTAGCCGCAAATAGGAGGATCCCTTTATTAAAAAATCACAAATCATACGCTTGCAAATACAGACAGCGCCACCATGGCGTCAAGAAATTGTGTGTCGGATTATGCAAGCCTTTATACCATGCATTTGATAGAAACAACCAATTATGCTTTAAGCTGTTTTTTTAAATATTCAATAACCGCTCCGTCCGGCTGTTTGTTTATTTCTTCAACAGCAATAACACGGGGACGCCCGCCCATTCGTTTCAGGTAATTGACAACGGCCGGATGGTTGTAAAGGTTTCCTGGTTCGAAATAATCTATCTGGGGCGTTTCAAGACCATCTTTATCCGGCCACATACGATCGGAAAATCTCTTATTGTATCGTGAACGGCTTTTAGTATGGCTTCCCATTGTCATGTAGGTAATGGAGGAAGTCTCGAATTGCCGGTTCCATTGGAGCCACGCGTAAGCCAGCATCTCATGGGCCAGCAAATCCTCGGAAGCCAGCACCAGTCCATAATCCGGTTTTGCGATCGGACCGTCATTGGGTCCAACCAAGGTCAATACCGATCGACCGGAGGATACGATAAATCTAAGCTTGGATGCTATTGGCGGAACATGGTTGATCTCCTCATACATGGCGTAGAAATACCTACCTCCTTTGTGAAAATCCCCTCGGCTGTCGCTACGCAAAAAACCGACCCCAAGTTTAAAGCCCAAGGTCATTCCAGCCAGAATATGAGAAGATACTCTGGGAAGGTAAACAATATGGTCTACTTCCTCTAATTTTGCAGGTATCATAATCGGTCTTTTCCAATGATGCTTACCTTCCGGGATGGCTGGCCGGTAGGCATCCCATCCGTATTCTTCAAAGAAGCACGGTTCGGCATCGCTTTCTTCAATGACTCTCAGCAAACCTGCATTTTTTGCCAACTGACGGGACGATCCTTCTTTGCGATCTTTTGTCCATTGCACGGTTCCAAAACTACTTTGATCGGCGACCAATATTTTGCCGGCCCCCTTTTCCTTTAACAGGGTTACCATACATTTAACTGACCAAGGATCCGTGGTGGCCGGGTAGGGGTTACCCGAATTTAGCGCCAGCTTTATCAGCACATGATCTCCTCTGGACAACCAGGAAAAATCAGTTGCCGCTTCTAACGTTTTCTTATAAAGCGCATAAGAATTTTCGTGGTCTCCCTTAGCGACCCAAGAACAGCTCACTTGCAGCTCCTCATCCGTTAACGAAGAAATCTTTGGTTCTGTTGTTTGAATTGGCACAGTTTTCTTTGTCTGACTGCAAGCCGGCAACAACGTCGCCATCGCCAGACCTGCTGTTCCGAGCAAAAATTCCCGCCTGGTGGTATGATTTTCAGATCGATGTTCCTTTATCATATGAATACCTCCTGATTCAGGATGATACTTTAGAAGTTTCAATATCAGGAAAGAATCGAGACAACAAGATATTGATCCACAAAAATTGGTGGCAAGAATTGACACGCTGAAATATATATTGCCAGAAAACCGGACATCACCCAGTTGGTGGCACATTGGGAAAATAACGCATATTAATCCAGCTTAAATTATTGCAAATAATATCCGGTTACGCGAAACAAAATAGGCAATCAATTACGATTTTTATCAAGGCAGACATCATCTATGCACCTCAAGTGCCTGAGGAGTAGGACTGTATATTGGATCGGGTAAGATAATAGATTCTGGCTTGCCTGAAATTGTATAAAGCGTGCCTCCACCCATACCTCCAGTGGCCTCATGGTTCATGGTACATTTCTTCTGCCAACCTATAATCTTTGTATTTTTGACGATGTAAAGCCACTGTCAAATTAATTCGCTGAATATGGCTCTGCAATGGAAGGAATTCTCAAAAATTTTTATTCAAACAACATTTTTTATATTTTTTCCCGCTACCGCACGGGCAAGGCTCGTTTCTGCCAACTTTCGGTGAGTTTCTTTTAAACGGTACTACCTTTCCTCTATTTTCAAACGTCCCTTGCACTTTTCTTTTTTTGTAATTGGCAGCCAGTTCGTTTAGCTCTTTTCTCCTGGCTTTTTGTCTTTCATCTTGTTCTTTTCGTTTTCTAAGAATATCCGGCATTTCTG
>JASFJP010000525.1:0-3783 GCA_050121225.1 Desulfobacterales bacterium | reverse complement strand
AATTCCCTGAAGGCACGTGGCTGCCGTACTATTTCAGCTCCCGGCCGCCGTTTATTGGCACCGAAGGCAGCAATGGAATGAAAATCTAAAACCCCACTTCCCTTTACTAGAGGTGGGGTTTTTATTGTATTTTCAGAATCAGGTCGATCTCCGAGATCTGATTGGAGCGTTGAGGTGAATTCATCACCAAGCGAAAAAGTACGCATAAAAAGTAAGGACGGTGTTCTTTCTCGAATAACCGTTTTTCGAAATCCGCTAAATCATGCACCCGTTGTGGTCATAATGCCGGCTATGGGTGTCAAAGCAAGTTTTTATGCGCCCCTCGCACATTTGCTGGTCAAACAGGAATTAAATGTCGTAACTGCCGATCTGCGCGGACATGGTGAAAGTGCTATCCGGCCGGGACGACATGTCGACTTTGGGTATCGCGAAATGGTTTTATACGACTGGCCCTGTATCATGTCCCAGGTTAAGATGTTTTTTCCACATTCACTAAAGATTATATTGGGGCATAGTTTAGGTGGACAACTCAGCACACTTTATCTCGCTGAGAACCCAGCCTCAATCCATAGTTTAATCCTCGTGGCTGCGCCCTCGTTGTATTACAAGCATTGGCCATTCCCTCGTTCCATAAAGCTTCTTTGTTCCACCCAGATATTTCACTGGATTGCCAAGGCTCTTGGCTATTATCCTGGCCGTAAAATAGGAATCGGTGGAACCGAAGCCATTCAACTAGTTAAAGATTGGGCAAGGGTCGTTCGAACGGGACGGTACGGCATGATAGATAAGAATTTAGATTATGAGTCATGCTTGCGTAGGCTTCGAATTCCAGTTTTGGCTATATCTTTCACCGACGACGATTTTGCACCTAAAGGCGCTGTTGATCATCTCTGTCAAAAAATGCCCAATGTTTCTCTTACGAGATGGCAGCTCGCTCCAGAAAATTTCGATTGTAAAAGGCTAGGGCACTTGTGGTGGATAAATCAAAGTGAACCGCTGGCGTATAGACTGTCTCGCTGGTTGACAAAGGTTCAGTGAAGAATCTTCGGCAACGACCTTGCCGGCCGCAGTGAGAAAAAACAATGGGGACGTTGTTGACTGAGTTGACTAATTTATGCTATGCATTTTTGAATAATTTCTTTGTGGGAGAAATACGATGCCGCGTAAAGCAAGACTAGATGCACCCGGGACTCTTCATCATGTGATTGTACGAGGAATCGAAAAACGTCGGATTGTCGACGATGTGACTGACCGTAAGGATTTTAAAAGGCGCTTGGCAGAGCTTGCCGTTGAAACCGAAACCGCAATTTATGCCTGGTCGCTGATGAGCAATCATGCCCATATCCTTTTACGCAGTTCAAAGTTTGGTCTTTCGGCGTTTATGCGGCGTTTTCTGACCGGCTATGCGATTGCTTACAATCGGCGCCATCGCCGCTGGGGACATTTATTTCAGAATCGCTACAAGTCGATTGTCTGTGATGAAGATAGCTATTTTCGTGAACTGGTGCGTTATATTCATTTGAATCCGCTTCGAGGCAAATTAGTTCGAAGTTTATCAGACCTGGATCGCTACCGTTGGTGCGGCCATGGTATTATAATGGGCCGAATTGCGAATGATTGGCAGGATCGAGACTATGTGTTGAAATGGTTTGGGCAAAAGGAGGGCGTGGCTAAGAGAGCGTATCGGAGTTATGTCCAAAGGGGTATCAGTGAAGGACGTCGCCCGGAACTTGTTGGTGGTGGATTAATTCGCTCCTCGGGGGGCTGGTCGCAAGTGAAAGCTCTGCGTCGCAGTGGAGATCGGCAATCAAGTGATGAGCGCATATTAGGCAGCAGCAAATTCGTCGAGCAGATGATAGAGGAGGCAGATTCGCGGATAAAGTATCAACTGCCGGTGATTGAGCAGCATCAAAGAATTGATGCATTTATAATAAAAGAGTGCAAAAAGGCGAAGGTATCTTTTGAGGAATTAAAATCCGGTGGCCGTCGCAAGGAGGTGTCGGCTTTACGGGCTCGGGTTGCGATGGGGTTGGTAGAAAAATATGGAATTGCGTTGGCCGAAGTAGCCAGGCGCGTAGGGGTTTCCACTTCGGCCATATCAAAAATTATGCAACGGTTGAGATAATAAGTCAACTCAGTCAACAACGTCCCCCTATTTTTTCTATTTTTTTCTAAAGTATTCAGGATAAGTGACGATGTTATGAATTACAGTGTGCATGGGGCATACTGTAATCCCAATGCTCAGGAGGATGATTCATTGTGAATCATCCTCCATAATTTTTGGATGTTCGCTTTCCCGTCTCCCTTTTTGTAGTTTCAACCCACCACGACCGTCTCCAGTTGTTTCTTTAGTTACACGACTGCAGCAGAATTATGAAAAAAATTTCATAAATTTATGACATTAATTACATAAATTCCCGTTCATAATTACTCCATATTGGATACAATCAGTTGAAATAAATAGGTATTTTTAATTGATCGCCAATTCGGCATAATTTGTGCTTTGAAGCGAACCAGGACCGTTGTGGCTCTAAAATCTTTTTTCTTTCGGGATATTCATCGATATGGAAGAAAACCTCATTTCACTGGCAGTCGCATTAATCGGCGCTTTGGCCATATTTGTAGCGTTCGAAGTATATATTATAGGATTTTGAACGAACCTTCAGCCTTGCGACGCCAGGATACATTGTCAATAATTGCGGTTTGAATCCCTTTTAGCCGCGCTTAAATCAGAAATAAATAAATCCAACAAAACCCCGGGCGATTATCACAATCATCTAAGGTCCCAACAATTCAAATCGGTGCCCTTTCCTTTGCAAAATTTTATTAACGGTGTTTGAACGAATACTGAAAGGGGCTCATTCATTTTGCATCAACTCTAAATCATTTAGTTTGGAAAACTCAACATCAGGAAGGTGTCAGATGGAGTCCAATCCTGAACTACGATATAATACCCGCTTTTATCATGAGGCCACGATCATGGTTGAAGATTACCCCAATGGGAAGTATTATGAGGGTAGGATGCTGAATTACAGTCGGGGGGGGTTATATTTTGAAGCTGATTTTTCTCCCAAGGTCGGTTCGGAGATTTTTATCGGGATGGAAAATTCTCCCTACACTTCAGGTCATGATGTCTACCGAGCAAGAGTCATGTGGTCTAAGCAACTTCCCGATAATGATTCCTTTTTCTATTTTGGTATCGGGGTCCAATACCTTTAGGGCTGCAAAGATGCTTCACAGCTGATCTTAGGATTGAGCCTGGAAACGGCTGCAGCCGGTTTTTCTCTTTTAGTTTTGCCGGGGCAGCTAGCTTTTTATGGATTGGGCCAAATCGTCTATTCTTTCCCTGATAGCGATCAGATATCTAGCCATCTTTCCTCTATGATCGGCTAAGGTAGAATCGTGGTCTCCCCTTGTAACGAGCAGCGGGTCAAAGGTACAAATTTGGTTCATTTCCCGGAAGGCGATACGGATATTTTCTTCTCCCCCTTTTTCTTTGATCTTGGGATAAAGGTGAACGAACGTACGTAACACATCCCGGAGTACCAAAATGACTCCCTGGGTGTAATAGATGCGATCATCAAGGTCGGTATACGACACCTCGTCATTAGACTGAACCAGCAAACCAAGGGGTTGATCTAAAAACTGCTCACTGATTATAAACGCAAGCATATTGTGCATATCATCGGTGCGGAGGTTGAAGATTGCCTTTTCATTGACCAAGTCTGATTCATACTGTTTTACAAGGGCGATTCCTTTTTTAAACTGTTTTTCACTTGACGG
>JASFJP010000524.1:0-3799 GCA_050121225.1 Desulfobacterales bacterium | reverse complement strand
CATAGATTCTTTAAGAGTTTGATTTAAAAACTCCCCGACTCCTCAATTAATTAACCTTTCAAAAAGCGGAGCCAATGATAGCTCCGCTTTTTTTATCCGGAAATGTTGTCAAAAAAATTAGATACTATGTAACCTTTTTCGATTTGGGGCGTTTATGGTTAAAAAACGCGAATAAAACCTTGCTGAAAGTAAATTGGTTTATTGCGATAAGAATATTTTTTGAAAACCAGATTGGAATCCCATTTTTCCCAACAATAATCTATTACAAAAGGAGGAGAGATAATGTCGAAACATTTCATTAAATTTCTATTCCCGTGGATAGTATTAAGCCTTATGCTGACATCGGCATGGGCAGTAGCGCCCTGTAACCCGGAGGTAGGCGAATCCATCTTAACGAATAAGCAAAGCCATGCGTCTTCCGGCCAGACCATGTCGGTTGACGTGCTCAACGATCAGGTTATGCTCGCGCGAGGGGGTTCCGGCGGTGGCTCAGGTGGTGGCAATGGCGGAGGTTCCGGTGGTAATGGCGGGGGCGCAGGCGGCTCAGGTGGCAACGGTGGCGGCAATGGGGGTGGTGTCGGCGGTTCCGGGAGTAATGGTGGCGGTGATGGCTCCCAGGGCGGTCATGGACCGGCAGTCTCTATTGGTCCAGGCCCCGGAACCGGCGTGAGTGAAGCGCAGCACAACCAGCACCAACATCAGCATCAACATCGACACCAGCACCAGTACAGCGAGTCTTCTCAGACACAGACTCAATCAAAATACGGACCCGGTGACGGTACCGGCAACGCTGGCGAAGGACCTCAAGACGGCACCGGTTACGGCGCAGGCACGCATAAGTAACTGCTTGCGCGCATAATTTAGATGGGTCTATTTGACTCTTTTATTCGAGTCTGACTTTTTTCCCCCTAAACAAAGCCTCATATGTCTTGGTGTATGAGGCTTTTGATTGTAAATCCGCCAATCTCGAGTCTTGTTGGTATTGGCCAATGTATTGCGAGATACTGTACTTCGAATTCCCATATGGTAGCGCTTGCTTTTTGGAGCTCTGAGACAAACTTTGATGATTCGCGAGCTCTCACGAAATGTCATTTGTGCAAAAGCCATGCATAGATACTGACTCAAACATGTGAAGCTTTTGACTATGAAGTTACCGCGGTAAAGAACGACACATCTTCGAAATGTGTAAAGCGGTAACTGATCGATTCCCCCGGAGAAAACGAGTTTGCCTGTATTCATTCAACAATTCCTCCCTCGCCTGTAATGGCCGAGGACTATAGTAGGTTTTTACGGCAAAATTCAAATCGATAACAGGCATTTTCGTCTACAAATCACTAAATTTTAAATAGTTAAAAAATTTTTACTGCCAAACGTTGGGACAGATGTGAAAAAAATTATCTCACCCCGAATAACCCCACCTAAAGATTGTTACAACTGGCCTTAAGATTCGCTTTTTTATTTCAAATCACAATAAGTTGTTGAAATTTTCGAAAATTCCCTTCATTAATTTCATAACATTAAAATAAGTTGCATATTATGCAATTTATTTAAGGACCGACATGACAATTAAATCTGTTGGAAAGGCAATCGAAATTATTAACTATTTTAGTATATCAAAACCAGTTTTTGGAATTAGCGAAATTGCCCGATAACTGGCTCCCACTGCATGCAGGTGCAGCGGGAAGAGTATTGCAGGCTTGTCGTCCAAAGGAACAACGCAGAAAAATTTGGGTTTGTTGAATAATAGAAGTGTCAAGGAGGTAAAACCACATGTCAAAATTTAAAATTAGCAAGGTAACGGCCAGGGAAATTATCGACTGCAGAGGATGGCCGACCGTGCAAGCAGATGTATGGGTGGATGGAGAATTCAGAGGCAGGGCTGATGTGCCTGCGGGACGCTCCACCGGCGCTCACGAGGCCCATGAGCTACGCGATGGTGATCAAAACCGTTATCAAGGTCTTGGAGTATTAAAAGCGGTGTCCAATGTAAATAACGAGATTCATCAAGCCATTGTAGGCATGGATGTTACGGAACAGCGCAAAATAGATATGACCATGATACACCTTGATGGAACTTCAAACAAAAATCGTTTAGGGGCAAATGCAATTTTGGGCGTATCCCTCGCAGCGGCAAGGGCCGCGGCTAATGTTTGTGAAATTCCACTTTACCGTTATATCAACCCAAATAGCCATGTGGTTCCAGTGCCGTTGATGAATTTTATTAACGGTGGAAAACTTACCGCAAATGATCTTGAAATCCAAGAGTTTATTATCATGCCGGTGGGTGCTAGTTCCTACAAAGAAGCATTGGAATGTACTACGGCCATCAATGAAGTTTTACGCGACTTGATCATCGAAAAATTCGGTATTTTGGCGACAAATACTGGGGACGAGGGCGGATTTGCAACTCCCATGCGAGGAATCTGGGAACCGTTTGAATTTCTATCTAAAGCGGTTGCAAAGGCGAGATATAAAGAAGGTGAAGATATCGTCTACGCAATGGATTTAGCCGCAAATTCATGGTTTGACCAGGAGAAAAACATCTACGAGCTGGACGGAAAGACGTATGATCGAGATGCACTAATTGATCTTTATAAAAAATTAGCTGATAAGTATCCTATCGCCTCAATGGAGGATCCGCTGCACGAAGAGGATTTTGAAGGATTTGCAAAATTAACCAAGGAACTTAACACCCAAATTGTCGGCGATGATCTTTTCGTCACTAACGTAGAAAGACTCAGAAAGGGTATTAAGCAAGGAGCTGCAAATGCCATGTTGTTTAAAGTCAACCAAATTGGGACGCTCTCGGAAGCACTAGATGCAGCTGAATTTGCTTATCGCAACAACTATGGCGTCCAGGTATCCGAGCGATCCGGTGAGACCGAAGATCCGATCATATCCGATCTAGTGGTTGCTTTAAACAGCGGTCAAATCAAGACAGGTATGCCGGTAAGAGGTGAGAGAACCTCAAAACACAACCGCCTCATTCAAATAGAGGAGGAGCTTGGAAATGCGACTATATATGCCGGCAAAAATTTTGCGCGGCCTTTTTGATGCGATATATTTTTTTAACAGCGGGGAACCGATATGACCTATGTTAAAAATACAGATCAACTGCTATCGCACGGAAACACTAAAACGCGTAAAGATGCTTTAGAAATTATCGAATATGCCCTCGCCAAAGCAGATCCTCATATCGCAACAAAAGCATTGGTTTCAGTTCAAGGTGATATACTGCATGTCGGTGAGCTGAAGTTTGATCTAAGAAAGCGTAAGCGCATATATTTGCTAGGTGCCGGAAAAGCCACTTACCCAATTGCCAAAGCCTTGGAAGATATTCTTGGTGATCGAATCAGTGGTGGTGTGATAGTGTGCAAATACGGTCAAGAAGGCACGCTTTCTCATGCTGACTTACATCTCGCAAGCCACCCCATTCCGGATGAATCTGGATTTGAAGCATCTAAGAGTGCCCTTGATTTAGCCGCTCAGACACAAAAGGATGATATCGTATTTGGTTGCATAACGGGGGGTAGTTCTGCTTTGTTTCCTTTTCCAGCGGGCGGCATAACCTTGGAGGAAAAAAAAGCAGTTAATTTGCTGTTATTAACGTGTGGAGCAAACATTGTTGAAATTAACGCTGTGAGAAAACATCTCAGTCAAATTAAAGGAGGTCGACTTGCCAAAGCCATCCATCCGCAAGCGCACCTTATAAACCTGACCGTATCGGATGTCATCGGAGACCCTCTTGACTATATCACTGATCCTACGGTTCCAGACACCTCCACTTTCGATGACGCCA
>JASFJP010000523.1:0-3808 GCA_050121225.1 Desulfobacterales bacterium | reverse complement strand
GGGGTTCGTTTCCTGGGTACAAATGAGGAAAGAATAAGATTTGCAAAAAATTTAGTACAAGTTTTTAATACCCGCAAAAATACCGCCCATTCCAGTTATTGGAGAGAGGATACACGACAGCAGTCCCACTCAATTTGAAAATACAATCGTTTTCGTTTAAAAATAGCTATTCAATTTTTAGACTCACCCAACCGGCCTGAACTTCATTTTGCAGGCAGCCTCTGCGACACTGCATCAAACGAACCTTTTTTTACAATGGTTCTGACGTATAAGTTCAAACCTTGGAATAATTATATCTGTTAAAATTTCACAAGAATCTCGTTTTTCAAGTCGGCCAAGGGGAATCAATGAGTTTTCCACAAAACTTCACACAATTTCGAAGCAGTCGCGAACATTCAGAATTTATGTTATATGAGGCAAAGTCGGTAATAACTTTGACCGAAAAAATTTTAGTTCCCCGTTCGTACTGGAGCTATCAGCACCAATTTAAGGAGATTACGCATGATACGCCAGCTATTTGAATTTAAGCGCAATTTTTTCATATATCTAATCAATCTTTAATCGGTGAATATTTGATTTTCTGGCAAGATCCTGGAAACCATTCATATGAAGATTCCACCGAATACCCATTGGGCGTAAGGACATGAGCAGGCCACATCGAATAGCTGCAGGAGGAATAACATTCAGAGGAAACGCAGTCCTACTTGTGAGATACCGTAACAGCAATGGAGGGACCTATTTGGTAGGTCCGGGTGGTGCTCTGCGGGATGATGAGAACGTCATCCAGGCCATCGTCAGAGAAACAAAAGAAGAGACTGCCGTCACTGTGAGACCCAGACGAGTGGTCGTAATTGAAGACTTAGTGTGTTCCCGCTTCAAGATGAGCAAGGTCTGGATGATTTGTGAAGTCGTTGAGGGAGAAGTCCGTGGGACTGAGGAGGCAGAAAAGGAAGGTATTATTGAAGCAGCTTGGTACACCAAGGATCAGCTTACCAATGAAGTGGTATTTCCAACTGCACTTATGCAGCATGATTGGGCTCAGCTTCGATCTGAGAACTGGCGAGTAAAATGCCTGCCATCCCGAAAGGCAAGTTTTTAAAGAAAGGAATACCCAACAGACTGATGCAGTAGATGCCCAAAATCTCGTCATATTAGAAAGTATTGGCGTCAATGTAAGTTCTTCATTTTTTCAAGCTATTTTTCCATTATCGTGCACTGCTCATCATTAGCGTTACCCGTCTTTGATCTCCAAAGAATCGGTAAAATTGAGGTTCCCAAAAAACTGGTTGAGTGCTATCGGAAGGAACTTGACGAATGAAGATTTTCTGGTGTTACGCACGACGAGATGACAGACCACCGCGCAAGAAGGTGTCTAATCTGCGCGAGGCATTTGAAACGGTTCTATCGCAGGTTCTCGGAGAAGACTGTGTGATATATATGGACAAGATCACATTGAACTGGGGGGTGGAATGGAGAAAAGAAATTGAGAGTCTAATTAATAAATCTGATGGTTTTGTAGCCATTGTAACGCCCTCTTTCTTAAACAGCAGTTGAACGATATCTGCCATTTTTCGACATATTTTACCTTAATTTTTTTCCAAAATTTCCGATAGCTAAAACAGATGAGAAACTAATTGTATCGTTTTGTCTTTTATAGTCGACAAGGAAATGGGGAAACGCTCAGATGGTGGATTTGACATTGATTCATTTTTGAAAAAGTCGCTAGCGGCAGCTGTGAATGCCGATTTACTTTCATCTATCATCGACAAAAAAAATGAAAACATGTTGGTTACCGCCTTTTTCCAAACTATAGGTACTTTCATTATGTATGGTAATATGCGAAGCCATAGCCCTATAACCGAACAAACAATACGTCTGTCCACATGAAAATTAAAAAAGTATCGACCTGGAAAGAGAACCTCGAACTCACCCGCCCCTACACCATTGCTTATGAGCGGGTAGAGGCGGTGGAGAACCTGTTTGTTCTTATCGAAGCTGAAAACGGTCTGGTTGGCATTGGGGCGGGTTCCCCGGAGGAGTTCGTTACCGGCGAAAGCTTTCAGACCTGCGAGGAAGCCCTGGGGCAGGGGCTTGAACCCATTCTGGCTGGTGCGGATATCCGTAACTATAAAACCCTGCTGCGACGATTGGCAGCGGACATGCCAGCAGCTCCGGCGGCCTTGGCGGCGGCCGATATGGCCCTGCACGATCTTTGGGCCCAGTCGCTCGATTTGCCTTTGGTAGACGTTCTCGGGAGGATTCATGATGCCTTGCCAACATCGAAAACCATAGGCATTAAATCCGTGGGTGAAACTCTTGCCGAGGCCGAGGAGTATCGCCAGCAGGGCTTTGGAATTATCAAAGTCAAGATCGGACGCGACGTGGATGAGGATATTGAACGCCTGGTGCGGCTTCGCGAAAGGTACGGCCCCGAAGTGGCGTTGCGCGTGGATGCCAATCAAGGTTACTCTCTGACGCAATACATGCAATTTTACGAACAAACGAAAAGGCTCGACTTGGAATTCGTTGAACAGCCTCTGGCAGCTGCCGATCTGGATAGCATGCGTTCCCTGCCCAAAGACGTCCGCGAACGAACTGCGGCGGACGAGTGTCTGCTGTCCCCGTCTAGCGCTCTCGCTTGTCTCTGTGCGCCCCTGCCGTTCGGCATTTTCAATATCAAACTCATGAAATGCGGCGGCATTGCACCGGGTTTGGAAATCGCCACTATGGCGCAGTATGCCGGTATCGATCTCATGTGGGGATGCATGGATGAAAGCATTGTCAGCATTAGCGCAGCTCTTCACGCAGCCTTGGCTTCCCCGGCAACCAGGTATCTGGACTTGGACGGAAGCCTCGATCTGGCAAGAGATGTGGTTCAGGGCGGATTCGTATTGGAAAACGGATGGCTGCGCACCACTGTCCGGCCCGGGTTGGGAGTAAGTCGAATTTGACGAGATCGGAAAACAAGAAATTGCGTTCAACGCTGCACCTTGAAGAATTGATCCGTTAGTTTGGCATCATGGTGAGATTAACCTGGCCCTCAGTAGCTGTTGGCTGGTTGAAGACTGACAGAGGTTGCAGCTGGAAGCGATTCGGTAAAATTTTAAAAATGACCTTCGGTAGGGCATTAAAGTTTTTAATTCAACTGCCGATCTAACAGTATTGAATCATATTCATATCATCGATGGTGATAATAATGAGTGGGTTTAGGCCGTTACGAATAGGTTGAATTTAAAAGAATACTTTGATCATAACTGGAGATAAAAAACATGCGCTTGAAAGAAAAAAGTTTTGAATTCCTCATGTCGATTCCGCATCTGGCCCTTCTTTGGGATATGAGAAAGCATCAACGGTACGAGCCTCGCGAAGGATTGGATATTGAAATTAAAAGTAAAGGTGAAAAAATTTACGCACTTTTGCTAGATATATGCATTGGCGGTATGAGAATTGTATCCACCGACAAACGGATTGGAGATTCAGAAATCATTTCTCTCTCAGTGGATGATTTTCTCGTGGAATTGCCATGCGAAAATAAACGAAGAATTGAATATCAATACGGAATTAAATTCGGCCCCATGGGCAAGGGGGAATTTGCCAATCTGGAGTATTTTATCGAACATTTTACCAAAGAGCCGCAGAGCCCTGGGCTGACTGAAATGATGAAGTAGAGCTTGAGTGAATCGTTAGATCAATCATGAACCAGAATAGCTAAAACTATAAAGAAAAATTCACATTCGTTTTAGTTCGAAGGGACCTTCAAGCTTTTCCGAGTCAGGAATTTAAGCGCAAGGACATCAACAGCGTTTCT
>JASFJP010000522.1:0-3811 GCA_050121225.1 Desulfobacterales bacterium | reverse complement strand
AAAAATGATGCGGGGCGGTGCTGAAATCAATCCAGCCACTCTAGCAAATTTCTTCGCCATTCACACGGCGGTTCTGCCCCTGTGTATGCTGCTTTGCCTGCCGTTTCATTTCTGGCGTATACGAAAAGCTGGTGGACTCGTTGTGCCACGGACAGCCGAGGAACCCATCGAAAAAATTGGTGACCGGGTGCCGACGGTACCCAATTTGCTGCTTCGGGAACTTGTCGTCGCATTGGTTGTGATTGCAATTGTTTTGATATTTTCTGTTTTAGTCAACGCTCCGCTAGAGCAAAAGGCCAATCCAGGCGTAAGCCCCAATCCAACCAAAGCTCCCTGGTATTTTATGGGCCTTCAAGAGCTGCTTTTACACTTCCACCCGGTGGTTGCTGTTGTGTTTATTCCGGCCTTGACGATGATGATGCTCATCGGTTTACCGTATATCAACTACGATTCAAATACCTCGGGTATCTGGTTTTCTTCACCAAAAGGTAGGCGATTAGCGGTTATGTCCGCACTAGCGGCTGCAACTGTGACTCCCTTCGCGATTTTGGCGGATGAGTATTTCATTGATTTCACCGCCTGGTTGCCGGCGATTCCTGCCGTTATCAGCAATGGTCTGATACCGTTCGGGTTGCTTCTATCTGTATTTATCGGTGTTTACTATTTTCTAAAACATAAATTTGCCGCCTCGGTTAACGAGGCCATTCAAGCAATTTTTACGGCTCTTATCGTTGCATTTATGGTGTTATCCGCAACCGGAATTTGGTTTAGAGGTAAGGGGATGGCCCTGGTCTGGCCCTGGAATTTGGGTGGGCCTTGATTGTCAAGCAACGTGGGCGGCAACCATTTCTTCAAGTGGTGATGTCTAAAAACGTTAAAAAGAAAAAAATTGAACCGCAAACCACACGCCGGGGGTTTTTAAACAAAATCTGGATGGGATTGGGTGTTGTGGTCGTGGCCGAAATCATAGGACTTGTCATCGCCTTTCTTCATCCTCGTAAACCCCGGGTTAAAGCAGGAGAATTCGGTACCATAATCACGGCCGGTCCAATCGACAACTTTGCCCTCAACTCGGTCACCACCTTTCAAAGAGGTCAATTCTATCTGTCACGGTTGGACGATGGTGGATTTCTGGCGTTGTCCCGAAAATGCACCCATCTGGGGTGTACCGTCCCATGGGTGGCATCCGAACAAAAATTTACCTGCCCCTGTCACAAATCCATTTATGACAACAGAGGCGATGTTATAAGTCCGCCGGCCCCACGTGCCCTGGATCTCTTCGCAGTTATGGTTGAAAACGAGATCGTGAAAGTTGATACCGGCCAATTGATAAAACGTGGTAAATTCCGAAACGAGCAGGTCACATATCCTGCAAACAGTTCCAAATAAGCAACAACATCCAAACGGTATACAACCTAAGACAATGACAAGCTGGAAAATAACAGGATTTATTGCAACCATTATAATCGCGCTGTCTTTGCCGCTATACATTCTTAAAACAACGTATTTCGGCCCAGCTTCCGACCAACAGCACAATCTAACGATAGCGAGCTTTGTCGGCCATAAAAAATGCATTGAATGTCATAAACAAGAATACGATAAATGGCAAAAATCCCATCACTTCAAGGCCATGGAAGTGGCGACGGATAAGAGTGTATTAGGAGATTTCAACGATTCGGTCTTTGAACACCAGGGGATCACCTCTCGTTTTTATCGCAAAAATAATAAATTCTTCGTTCGTACCCCGGGACCGAAAGGTGACATGGGAGATTATGAAATTACGCATACCTTCGGATATTATCCGCTGCAACAATACTTAGTACCCTTTCCCGGCGGACGTCTGCAATGCTTGCCAATTGCCTGGGACGCCAGACAGCGCAATTGGTTTCACCTGTACCCCTATGACACCATTGATCCCGCAGAATGGATATACTGGACCAATGCCGGCCAAAACTGGAACGGCATGTGCAGCGAATGCCACTCTACCAATTTGAAAAAAAACTACAATATGGACAGCGACACTTTCCAAACCACGTGGTCGGAAATTAATGTCAGCTGCGAGGCCTGTCATGGTCCGGGATCCCTGCATGTCCGCTGGGCAGAAGTTCCGGAAATGGCGCGCAGCCGAACGGAAAAAAATTTTGGTTTGGTCGTACAGACTCGCAGTATATCATCCCGGGCTCAGGTGGAATTGTGCGCGCCGTGTCATTCCCGCCGCCGGTCGCTGGGAGAATATCGCCATGATCAAGCTAACTTGCTGGACATCCTCGTACCGCAACTGCTGCGACAAGACATGTACTTTCCCGACGGGCAAATTCTTGAGGAAGTGTATGTGTATGGCTCCTTCATCCAGAGTAAAATGTTTGACAGGGATGTGCGTTGCAGTGACTGCCATGATGTGCACAGCATAACCTTGATCAAGGAAGGCAATAATTTGTGTTTGCAGTGCCATCGAGCCGATATTTACGACACCAAGGATCACCACTTTCACAAGAAAGAAGGTGAAAAAGGAGAGCCTCTAAAATCCCCCGACGGAAAAATAATTAGTGCGGTCGGTGAAGGTGCCCAATGCGTAAAATGCCATATGCCCGGCCGAAACTATATGGTGATTGATTACCGCCCGGATCATAGCCTGCGTGTTCCTCGTCCTGACCTCAGTCAAAGCCTTGATACACCCAATGCCTGTAATCAGTGCCACACCGACAAAACAAATAGATGGTCCGTGGAGCATGTGACGAAATGGTATGGACTGAAGCGCAAGCCGCATTACGGTAACGTGTTGGAAGCCGGACGCAGGAGATCGCCCAATGCGCAGGCCGATCTGATCAAAATTGCCGGTGATGCGCTTTATCCGGTCATTGTGAGGGCAACAGCTGTATCCTTGCTGGGTGCATATCCGGGCACCGATAGTCTGCAGGCTCTCGAAATAGCTTTGGCAGACGAGGATCCCCTAATACGCCTAACGGCAATCCTCAGTTTGCCTCCAATAGAGCCCAAAA
Source organism: Desulfobacterales bacterium (assembly GCA_050121225.1). Classification (GTDB taxonomy): domain Bacteria; phylum Desulfobacterota; class Desulfobacteria; order Desulfobacterales; family JAFDCJ01; genus JAFDCJ01. The sequence goes on along the minus strand of JASFJP010000522.1, from coordinate 812 downwards.
GATTCATCAAGCTCATATCACCTGCGCTGTATGATCCGGTTAAAGCGGTAAGGATAGAAGCGGCCAACAGTTTGACCCGCATCCCTACGACCGAGCTGACTGCGGATATTGCCAAACTATATCAAGGCGTTTTAAGCGAATACCGCAAGACATTGAGGTACTCGGCCGATTTTGCTTACGCCCGATACAACCTGGGCAATATGTATCTAAATTTGAAACAACTCCCAGAAGCGGAAAAAAACTACAATGCTGCCATCCAAATCGACCGTGATTTTTATCCAGCCAAAGTCAACCTCGCCATGCTGTATAATCAGATGGGCCAAAACAGCAAGGCCGAACGCTTACTGCGGCAGGTGGTGACCTCCAATCCTGAGTTGTATGAAGTAAATTATTCACTGGGGTTGCTGCTGGCGGAAACAAAACAGTATGTCGAGGCAACCCGATATCTTGAACAAGCCGCTCGCGGTATCCCCAACCGGGCTCGGGTACACTATAACTTGGGGCTGCTCCTGGATTATCTAAGAAGAGATGCAGACGCGGAACGCGCCTTGAGCCGAGCGTTGGAAATTGAACCGCATAATGTAGATTATCTGGTGGCGGTTGCCGAGTATTATCTGAAACGAAAAGAATTACATAAAGCCAAACCTATCGCCGAACAGTTGATCGAATCCCATCCATCCAATACCATCGGCTATGAGCTATTAGACCTTATCAACAAACAATTGCGAGCGAGAAACTCAACCGACTGACGCGAGAATTGATGCATAGCAAACGACGCCAAATTTGAGGAGAATTGGTAAAGAGACCTTCAG
>JASFJP010000521.1:0-3829 GCA_050121225.1 Desulfobacterales bacterium | reverse complement strand
ACCGGGAAGCCTGTGGAATTCGTATTGGGTGGAAGCGACTATGATGAACTGGCCCGCTGGCGTGATATCCTGATCGAACGTGCCGAGGAAAACAACGGGCTTTCCAACCTGGAAAGTGATTACAAAGAAACCAAGCCGCAATTGGAAGTCATCATCGACAAAGATCGGGCCGCCGATGTGGGGGTGAGCATTGCTCAAATTGGTCGAACCCTGGAAACCATGCTCGGCTTTCGACAGGTGACCACTTACATCGATCGTGGCGAAGAATACGATGTGATTCTCGAAGGAAAAAATGAGCAAAAGCGAACACCCACGGATATTCGCAACATTTACGTCCGATCGGAAACCGGCCCTGGTGAACTGATCCCGCTCTCCAGTCTGGTGTCCTTGAGAGAATTTGCCGATTCAGCCGCGAAAAACCGGTTCAACCGCTTGCGGGCCATCACCCTTTCTGCGACCCTCCAGGACGACTACTTGCTTGGAGATGCGCTCGCGTATTTAGAAAAAATTACGCGAGAGGAACTTGGCAGCGCACCGGTCATCGACTTCAAGGGGCAGTCTCGCGAGTTTGTGGACGCCTCCCGTGCACTGGTTTTTGCATTCGGTCTCTCCTTGCTGGTCGTGTTTCTGGTGCTGGCTGCCCAGTTCGAAAGTTTCGTACATCCCTTCACGATCATGCTGACGGTGCCGCTGGCGGTGGCAGGCGCCCTGGTGGGGCTATACCTTGCCGGAAGCTCTCTCAATGTTTACAGCCAGGTCGGCATCCTGGTGCTCATCGGATTGGCGGCCAAAAACGGCATTCTGATCGTTGAGTTTGCCAACCAGCTGCGCAATCAAGGAAAATCTGTATCAGAAGCGGTACTGGAATCTGCTCGGACGCGTTTGCGCCCGGTCTTGATGACGTCGGTGTCTACTGCCATCGGAGCCGTTCCCCTGGTCCTGGCCAGCGGGGCAGGCGCTGAAAGTCGTTTCACCATCGGTATCGTTATCATTTCCGGGGTGGTGTTGTCTACCGTCCTGACCCTCTTTCTGGTCCCCCTGACCTATTCGTTTCTGGCACCATACACCTCGACATCCAACCGCATCGATCGCGAAATCAAAGCACTCGAGCATGACCTGATGAACTGATCGTGATAAGAATATCCGCAAACCGGGTGAGCGTCGGAAAATTCTATGATGCTTCACCCCGCCCGTTTGGGACCTCATAACGGACACCACCTAATGGCCGCGATGGGGACCGACGGTGAAAAGTGTTCAGTTTCCGGAACGCTTCATCCGCAAAGGTTCAAGCGGTCAGGTGTTAACCGCTTTCGGCATCTGGCTTCCCTTTGATATTGACGAATACGAGCATGTCTGCTTTTGGAGTTGGAAAGTCGCGGCCATCAAAGCCACCGGACATCGCATCCAGGCCATTGAAACTGGAGGCTGTTGTCTCTGGTTTGAAGTCCCGATTGACTGTATTTATTGAATTACTCGGTTGACGTTGCATCTCACTTTCCATCATATTTTCCATTTGTAAGTGGCGCGAACGCCATACGTTGTTTTCGTTCGCGAAACTTTCAATGTTATGATTGGAAAGATGACTCACCATTTTCATATCTTCAAGGGCCGAATCCTCCCGTCCCATTTTCGTGAGCAGAGTAGCGCGGCTGTGGTAAGCAGCTCCATAGTCAGAGTCAATATTTGAGTTTGTTAACTAGGCTAACTAAACAGAAAAGGGACATCGGCAAGCTTGACGGTGGTTTTTTTGGTCATGGTAGGTGCAACACCATTAGCGGTAGTTAGCCGATAATCAAAAGCCGCACATCTTTATAATTTTTGTAAAATTACTATTTAAAATTTGTTTACAATTTGTTTAGTGACATAAGATTTGTTCAATTTGGCCTCCAGCACATTTATGTAATCTCATCCTAAATGTACCGGAACCGAAGGACATACTGGCTCCAAGACGCAAATATCAACTGACAATACATTCCTTTAATTTTTGTAATGGTGTCTTGATTGCTAAAATGTTGTAAAAGAAGTTTTTGTTCACACGATGGGACCTGAATAAAATGTTACTCACTATTAGAAACCCATAACTATAAATCAAAGGAGATTGAAATGTATAAGTTATTGTTAACTTTACTATTTCTATTATGATGGTAGCAGCGCTAGCAAGCGTATCGATGGCCGGTCACCATTACCATGGATACAGTATGCAAATGAGTGAAATGTCGGCAATAGACAGCGATGGTGAATCATCTTAAAAGATCAAGGTTTCAGGAGGCGGGGCATTCGCCCCCGGAGGCGGTTTGCGTTTGACATCCCACAAATCCAGTTGCTTGAGAACTTCTCGGATCACCTGCTCGTCCTCTATGAACGAGATCAATCTCATTGACCATTGCAACGAGAACATATGAGGGGATCAACCTCGTGGATCTTCTGAATAAGGCGTGCCCAATTTTTTTGAAATGCGCTATCTGTTAGTTCCGGTTCGAGGATGCAGTCTATCTTATCGCCGGAGTAGGCTTTTTTTGTTTTCCGCGCTTACCCTTTTGGGGCTGGATGAAATGATGGCTCGCTACGCCAGCTATCAGGACCTATCAGAGATTATCCGTCATAAATTTACAGATGCACGCACGACGTTGATAGAGTTGTTCTCTAGGTTGGTCTTCAACATTCTGTCCGGCAATACAGACGATCACGCACGCAACCATGCCGCATTTTGGGATGGACAGATGCTCACGCTAACGCCTGCCTATGACATCTGTCCACAATCTCGGTCAGGTAATGAAGCTTCGCAGGCCATGCTGATTTCAGGGGATAATCGCATGAGTCGGATATCAGCGTGCCTGGAAGCGGCACATCATTTTCTGCTTTCAGAGAAACAGGCGGCAGCGATCGTGGAGCATCAGATTTCTGCAATCTTAAAAAATTGGAACATAGTCTGTGAGGAGGCCGGTTTATCAGAGACCGATCGTGCTCTGCTATGGGGACGCCAGTATCTGAACCCCTTTGCTTTCGATGATCTGGAGAGAGTATTTGCTAATATTCCAAAGCTAGCCAGCGAAATGCGGACCGCAAAAAAGGAATCATAAAAAATTAAAAAATGATAGAATGCCCAAGATGTAACCTCCAACAAGAAGAATCACCACAATGCGAGTATTGCGGACTTATTTTCAAAGAGTTTGTGGAATCAGCCCAGACGTCAAAGACTGCCCACCCTAAACGGACTGCGTTGGTCGTCATAATTCTGATTGTAGCAGGCGCGTTACTTGCCTCTTATTGGTTTATTTCTTCTCGATATAAATCCAGCGGAAAATCGACAATCGTTGAAAGTCCGAGTGTCAGTGCGCATATAACAAAGGAAAAGGACCTGCGGACAACGACAAAAGAACTCTCCGGTGATGTCGGAATTATAAAACGCCTTGCTGATGGTTCAACCAAGGGAAGTATTATTGCTATGGTCATTTTCAGCGTCATTGGGATAGGCTATTTGACCTATGGAAAAAAGAGCCAACAACTCCTAATGGTTATCTGTGGCATTGCGCTTATGGGATATTCCTATTTCGTAGACGGCACAGTCTATATTATTTTAATAGGGGTAGGTCTGAGTGCTCTGCCCTTTATTCTTGGCAGAAAATAGAATGCCTCTGATATCAAATACAAAACCCAGATTGTCTAAGATCGGTGGTATCTCAATAAAAGGTATTTCTTTAATATCTATATAAATGTCTTCCCCAGCCAATAGATGATTCACAGAAATCAGGTTTTTGCGCTATTTCGCTAGTTTTTTCCCCAAGATAATCAGGCTGTACAATACTAGTAAATAGCGTCCATTTACGAT
>JASFJP010000520.1:0-3833 GCA_050121225.1 Desulfobacterales bacterium | reverse complement strand
GCTCATGTCGCTGAAATTGAAAAACTCGACCTCGCTGCGCTCGGGACTCAGACAGTTTCAATTTCTTTACGCTCTCATTCGCCAAGTGCTTTTTACAAAAACCGACACAATATCGTTCGAAAATATACCCCAAAACCACTCAGTTCAGCACACCTTCGTTTGGGTTATAGGACCGTAATTTTATTTCATTAATAATTCCGTTGTTTTGCGCTGGCGTCGAGTGCTAAAGACTAACACAATTGTGGCAATACACATGAAAGCAGCGTGTTATTTCCTTTTCAGCTTGATTCTCGTGACCGGACTTCTGTTTGGTGGCATCATTGCTGCCTCCGACCGAGATGATCCCCGAAAGGTGCCGGATTCCCGCAAAAAGGAAGTTCCCAAGATTACTCTGAAGAACATCTCTCCCCCTTTCAAAGATTACCAGTATTACAGGGATCATGAGGAATATGGTTTTCAATTCAATGCAACATCATTCAAAATGATTAACGCCTGGTGGCTTGCAGAGGCATCTACACTGGTATATGCTGATGAAGATTTTGTCAGAACACAGTTTAATAAAGCCGGGCTAAGGGAGGTAATATTCTTTGACCATCAGAGCACTCAGTGTTTTGTGGCATCCAACGATAAATTCGCCATTGTTGCATTCAGAGGAAGTGAAATTTGGAAACGAAAGGAAAAATTTGATTTTAACAAAATTTTTGCTGACTTAAAAGCCGATGTGGATATTCGTTTGACGGATTGGCCGCGGGGCGGCAGGGTTCATCGGGGATTCAAGGAAGCATTGGATGAAGTGTGGCTGGATCTTTTGGTCTATATCAGACTGTTGAATGACAAAGGCTGCAAAATTTGGATGACGGGGCATAGCCTGGGAGCGGCTCTAGCAACCCTTGCGGGAGACCGGTACGGCAATGTTCAGGGGGTGTATACATTCGGTTCCCCTCGGGTCGGTGATGACGACTTTAAGAAAAACTTTGAGGTTGAGGCTTACCGTATTGTCAACAATAAAGACATTGTTACCCGAGTTCCCCCACCTGGAAGATACAAACATGTCGGCGATATCAAGTTCATTGATGGTGACGGAAACATCCATGACCACGTCATCGAAGTGGAGGCTATAGCTAATCAACCGCGTGATGAGCTGTATGGTCAAGAAAATTCGAATCAACAAAATAAGAGTGGTTCCTCGAGTTTCATCCCGGATTCTTTCAAAGATCATGTGCCGCTGCTTTATGCGATTCATCTCTGGAATAATGTTGTTGGCATAGCAAATTATTGATGCTAGAAAATTTGCAAAATAGTTAAGACTTTCTTGCAAAAAACTGCGATAAAGTCGTTTGTGGACAGTAAGGAAACTAAGGGCTCACTCAAGATTTTGTTGTAATAGAGAATCTGTTGTTGGATTGCTCATTGAACCCACCAAAAAAGGAAAAAAGATGTTCAAGGAAGAGAGAGAGGAATTAAGATTTGACTGGAGTATGATTGGAAACATCGGGGAGGGCCGTCCCAACCTTGGATCCACCATGGATGTGAGTGTTTACCGGCTGATGCAGTTCACCCTCAGAGATGTGCTTATAAAACAATTCGATGTTGAAACCGCAGATAAAATATTCTACGAGGCCGGTAAACATGCCGGCAGGGAGTTTTGCAAAGAATTGATAACCCCCAAAGATAATTTTAATGATTTTGTTGTCGAGCTCCAAGAATTACTCAAAAAACTCAAAATAGGCATTTTAAGGGTGGAAAAGTCTGACCTTGAAAACATGAACTTTACACTGGCTCTTGCAGAAGACCTGGATTGCTCGGGGTTGCCGGTCAGCGATGAAACCATCTGCACCTACGATGAAGGATTCCTTAGCGGGTTGTTTTCTGAATATACCGGGAAAAGTTTTAGTGCAGAGGAGGTCGATTGCTGGTGCTCCGGTGATAGAGTCTGTCGCTATGAAGCTAAGTCCATCGATTCGTAAATACGGATTTAACAGCGCTACTGATTCATTTATTAGAATACGGTTATCTCGAAAGCTCAAGTGAGTCACATCGGCTTTGAAGATAACCCGCTTCGCAGAGGTGTGAAACTCGCACACAAGGGAGCGTAACAGCAAACAGGGCCTCGAGATCGATAAATTAGTAAGGTATATTAAATAGTTATGGTCTATTGTCACTGTTTCAAGCTGTTTGATGTAACGCTCCCTAATGTACTCAGACAGTCACACATCCGCTAATCGGCTCATCTTCAAAGCCTATATTAAGAGAGGTCACTTGGTCTTTGTAGATAACCAAATTTTAGAATTTTATTTGAGAGGCACGTTATGTCCCGACTGCTGTCAAAAGGCTTGGGAAAAGATCTCCAGTCGTCTCAATCCGGATCGACCTCCAAAATAACCATTTTAATAATATTAGCTTGCACTTTCATCGCGTTGGTGATCATACTCGCCGGGTTTGCTCTTGGCCGGGTCGAAGAAAAAATTAAGATGGACGTGGGCGACGCACTTCAGATCGTTCTGCAGACCACCCGGGAGTCACTGAATTTGTGGATAGAATCCAACAAGTTTGATCTGACCAGACTTGCTGCAGATCCACGCGTCGTGTTTCTGGTCGAACACCAACTTCAGGTGTCCCATAACAAAGATGATTTGCTGAAAAGCCAGGCATTAAAAGAGTTACGCAGATTCTTTCAAAATAATAAAGACCGCTTTGGACAGGCCGGATTTTTTATTATATCCCCTGATTTTGTCAATATCGCGTCAGTGGGTGATAAAAATATAGGGGCCAAAAATCGTATTGCATCTCAAGCATTAGATCTTCTCAACCGGGCATTTGAGGGCGAGACCGTCATGGTGCCGCCCATATGGTCCGACGTCCCTTTGAGCGCATCTCCTGATGGTAAGCCCAAAAACACGCCGACCATGTTTTTCGCGGCACCCGTAAAAAACATCCAGGGCCAAGTCATTGCCGTGGTTACCCGGCGTGTCGATCCCTCCATGGATTTTAGCCGGTTGATTCAGCTGGGAAGGATCGGCAAAAGTGGGGAAACCTATGCCTTTGACCGCTATGGCAAACTGCTTTCCGAAAGTCGTTTTGATGAGGATTTGCGAAAAGCTGGGCTGCTCGGCGAAAGCGAAAATAGCATCCTATCGGTCAGCGTGCGTGACCCCGGCGGTGATATGACCAAAGGCTTTACTCCGGCGGTCCCCAGATACCAGCAGTCGCTGACCCTGATGGCCCAGCAGGCAACCAAGGGAAAATCCGGTTTAAATGTGGAAGGATACCGAGATTACCGGGGCGTACCTGCATATGGCGCCTGGTTATGGGATGATCAGCTGGGTGTCGGATTGGCCACTGAAATCGATGAGGCCGATGCCCTTGGCCCGTTTTACACAATGCGAACCGTCATCCTGACGGTCATGGGAATTACGGTTTTGCTGGCGCTGGGCTCTCTAGTGTTTGCGGTGTTGATTGACGTACGCGCGAACCAGGCGTTGCAGAAATCATATGAAGAGTTGGAGCTCCGTGTAGAAGAAAGAACGGCCGAACTGAAAGAGAATCAAACGCGTCTCGAGCAGGCCGAGGAACGCAGTCGTTTACTGCTTGAATCTGCAGAAGAAGGTATTTTTGGCGTGGGAAAGGATGGATTGGTGAACTTCATCAATCCGGCCGGATTGGCCATGCTGGGCTTCGAGGCCGATGAGTTGATCGGACAAAAGATCCATCCGTTGATCCACCATACCCGAGCTGATGGCACCCCCTATCCAAGCAAAGAGTGCCCCATGCACCACAGCCTTATCCGGGGCGTGATCGGTAGCCGCGACGACGAGGTACTGTGGCGCAAAGAT
>JASFJP010000519.1:0-3840 GCA_050121225.1 Desulfobacterales bacterium | reverse complement strand
TTCTGGATAGAATGACCTCTTTATCATCGCCCGTCATAAGTATTACCTGTGTGGACGGAGATTTTTCTTTAATGTAATAGGCAAGGTGGATACCGTCCATACCCGACATGCTAAAGTCAGTTATCACCAGATCAAATTTATTTTTAAGAAAAAGGGCTAATCCACTCTCGGCGCTATCAGCTGATGAGACTTTAAAACCGAGCCGGCAAAGCATTTTTGAAACGACGTCACGAATTGAATCATCATCGTCAACGACCAATATTTTTTCGCTACCCGCATTCATTTTCAACTCCTTTCACCCCTTGTCCGTGCTGTTACACGCAGGGATCCCTTTATGGACGATTGCCCGGCCTTAACCCATCAGCCGGGATTGTCACGCATTGATCTGAAGGTAGGGCGAAATCAGCAGCTTTTTTCGAAAAATAAAACCTGGTCGGCACAACCGTTGATGATCCTGAAACGCTTAAAAAAAGTATTCAGACCAAAAGGATGGATATGCTTGAGACCATCCGTGCGATTACCGTTTTTTATTTTAGCATGCCGTGAGAATTATCTTTGAAACATAATGAAGACGGAGGGTCAGCCCCATCTGTCCCCCCCAAAATCAGCAAGCGAAGGGGGTGTTTACTGGCCATTCAAGATTTTCTCGACACACAGCTCTGCAACACTGCTGTCTGGTTCCTTCTCAAATGGCATGGTTGCCCAACCCTGCTCCTCGACATATTTTTCTCTTTCATAGCGGTTTAATGCTGTTAATTCTTTAAGCTTCGTATCTTTTTGCGCATCCTTGTTAAATTGTTCCAAACACATCGGAGACAAACGGGCGACAAGAGCTTCTTCAACCATTGTATCAGCCGTTCTCTGGGAGGTACTACCCAACACCCAGCCACCCCAACCGAAGCCGATAATCATGACCATAATGGCACCAATAATGGCACTCCAGAAACTGGTTTTGATTTTTTCTTTATTTATTTTCATTGGATCCCTCCTCCATTTAATTTATACAGAATAAATATGAACCCCCTAAAGCATTTTTACCTCCTTACAGAACACATTCATTCTGTCAGGAGCAAAGTATGCACCATTTAAGTATTTTCTTCATGGGTACCGTCTCATATAAAACGTAAACAATCAGGCTGCTTTGCCCCTGGCGGTCTTTACGGTCTCCATTCCTTCCGAATGGGAAACCGTGTGGATTTCAATTTGCAATGGTTCGCATAAAAGGCTCTTTGTTCCAAGCAGAACGCTGAACCTGTCTGACTTGATGTGATCTTCCAGATCTTGCCGGGTTTCCCATTCCTCTATCAAACTGAAAACGTTCTTTTCTTCGATGTCCCGGAAAATGTGACAGCTCCGACAACCCCTCGCATTTTCGGTGGGTTCAATCAATGAGAGAAGTGTTTGCATAACCTCTGTCCGTTTATCTAAAAATACATTCATTGTAATTCTGACAATGACCACGAGACCCCCCTATCAGTAAAAAAGGCACACGAATTCGTAAAGCATGAACCTTTTTCCGCCCAGGCTGCTATCAAAAAATTCAAACTGCTCTTAATCATATCTTCAAGCTTCGTGCCAGTTATACTGGGTCCACCCCCAATTATCCCAACAGATTGATATTTAATATAATTATTTATAAAAGAAAAGAATCGAAGGGGATGGATGAATCAAATAACATGGTCATATATGACCAATGGTAATATATGACCATGCTTGGCAACCTTGCACGATGTCTATAGCGCTCACTTAAAGAATACAAACTGGCAGGTAGTTGTTTTGAGAAAATCCACGAGGAATGGACGATTTTGCAGGCCAATTGCTTATGGTTGGCGGATACCCAATTTGCGGATGCGGGCGCGAAGCGTGCTGCGGTTGAGCCCAAGGATTTCTGCAGCCCCGTTTGGGCCACTCACTTTCCAATTGGCCTGCTCAAGTACCCGCACAATATAGTCGCGTTCAACCTCCTCCAGCGTTTTTAGCGGGGTTGTTAAATCTTCTTTATAAGGTTTCTTCAATTCATCTACCAGGCGCAGTTTGAGCCCTGAGGAATTGATGACCGCACGCTCGAGGACGTTTTCCAACTCCCTGACATTACCCGGCCATCCATAATTTTGCAAGGTATTCATGACACTCGTCGGGATGCTCTCAATGGACTTGCCCAGTCTTTTGGAAATTTTATTTACGAAAAAATCCACCAGTAGGGCAATGTCTTCCATCCGTTCTCTCAGCGGGGGCACCGTAATCGGAAATATATTTAGCCGGTACCAAAGATCTTCCCGAAACCGGCCTTCGCGGACTTCCGCTTCCAGATTACGGTTGGTAGCGGCAATCACCCGAACATCGACCTTAATCGTACCGGAGCTTCCCAGCCGTTCAAACTCACCATCCTGGATCACCTGCAGCAGTTTGGTCTGCAGTTCTATTGGCAGCTCCCCAATCTCATCCAGAAAAAGGGTGGCACCGTTGGCAATTTCAAATCGCCCCAACTGTCTGGTATGGGCTCCGGTGAAAGCGCCTTTCTCGTGGCCGAACAGCTCACTTTCAATCAGGTTTGCAGGCAGGGTGGCACAATTTACTTTCACCAATGCCCGATCTTTGCGTGGGCTCAAGCCATGAATGGCCCGGGCCACCAGTTCCTTGCCGGTTCCGGTCTCACCGAGAACGAGAACAGTTGTATCGCTGGAGGCAATTTGTTCGACCTTGTAGAGCACATAATTGAGCCCGTCACTTTGACCGATAATGTTTTCATAGTTGTATTCCAATTTGATTTCTTCTTGCAAATACGCTCTTTCCACCTCAAGTTTTTCTTTCAACTCCTTTATCTCGGAAAGTGCCGTCTTAAGGTTAAGCTCGGCCTGCTTGCGCTCGGTGATATCCTGAATAGAGCCGGACATCCGGATAGCTTTCCCCTCGGTGTTCCAAATTGCCTGGCCACGCGCGAGAAACCACAGATATTCGCCGGATTTTGTGCGCAGGCGATACTCAACTTTGTATGGAGCTCGCTCTTGAAGATGGCGTTCGATCGCGGCCCAGCTGAACTCTGCGTCCTCAGGGTGCAGTAAGCTGCGGAATGAATCTATCGTGCTTGGAAAATCCTCGGACGAGTACCCAAGAATTTCCTTGAAACGATCAGAATAGAATACAGTGTCCGACAGCAGGTCCCAATCCCAGAGGCCGTCGGTGGAGCCTGCGAGGGCCAAAAGATATCGCTCGTCACTGGTGCGCAATGCCGCTTTTGCTCGACCGTGGCGCGACCGCTGTATAAGCAGCCAGACAATCAGTAATGCTGCGATGACGCAAAAAGTAACCAAGCCAATGATATGCCATTGATCAAGTTCCAAAATGACTCCTCAGTAACGCTGGGTTGTGATGAGCATTTTAATTATCATAAAAACTTAAGAATTTCAAAATTTTGGCAATCCCAGTGGGTATCGATATAATTGGCTGGAGTTTTACTGTCTGGATTTGTACTGATGGGCTATTTAATACGGCAAAGTGTCACGTCACCCGTTAGAAGGCGTGATCATAAAGATAACAAACAGGATCTTGTTTTTTGCACATTTTGGTGTACTATTCAATACAAAACAGGGTGGTGTTGAACATTGAAATAAAACAATTGCCTGCCTGTTAAGGGGCATCCAGTTCACAAAGCGCTCGCCATCAAAAATCACCTTTTAGCATAGAGAGGCTCAATTTGTCGACACGAACGCAAATCCTGATTTACCTTTCCATATTAGCCATCCTCGACGCGGTTATCCCCATCCCGATCACAGCGATGTTTTTGATTATGATCTTGTTCCAGAAACCAAAGTGGTTCAAAGATTGGGTCGACGAGATCTA
>JASFJP010000518.1:0-3843 GCA_050121225.1 Desulfobacterales bacterium | reverse complement strand
AGAACTTTGGCGAGATGAACATACAAACGAAAGGTGTTGATAAACTTTTTGATCCGCCGAGGGTTGTACAAATATTTTTTACCATACTCTTTAATAATACGCTCTACTTCAGGTGAATCTTTAACAATGCCTTCCGGGACTTCAGCAGCTGGGGGACTGGAGGCATCTGACAAGGTTTTATCGGGCTTTTTGCCAATCGCTGCCGCAATAAATGTCTCTATTTCATCACTTGAATAGTAAGGCACATTAATTCGGGTATGTATTATTTTTTCCAGGAACTGGTAACCTCTACCATGCTGATAGTTACCATCCACCGGTCCCACCGATTTGCTTAGTTCGGGGATTCCTTCCTCAATGCTGCTGGAGACAATTTCAAGATCTAAACCGAGTATAAAAATGCAGCGTTCAGAAACATGCAGTAGCTGCAAGGCCTGAATGATCTCCAGTAACACACCGGGTTTGCAGCGGTCAAGATCATCGATGAAAATGACGATTTTTAAATTTTTAGGAATGCAGGCATTTAATTTCTCCATCTCGACGTCAAATTCGGCAAGGGTGCCGATTTTATCACTAAAATCAGTCTCTCTAAGGTATTCCAACAAGCCAAGGTTAAATTTTTGTACGACCTTAAAATACAGCTGGTAGACGATGAAAAGGGCGCCTACGACTTGCAAGAGGGCTTTATAAGGTAATTGCTGGACCGCTATAATAGTCTCATCACTAACCTCATTACTCTTAAGTATATCTAACAACACGGCATTGGTAACTTTAGCCAGGTTTGAATCAGTAACCAGCCAATAAATCAGGTAACCGATAGCAACAAGGATAAGGAGGCGAATGGTAACGGCAATATTGAACCTTTTTTTTAGATTTAAATAAAATCGAAGGAACTCAAATTCAATGCGGGAAAGCCAACCGAGGTTGCTGCGAATGCATCGGGTTATCACATCAACAAAAGAGGCCCATACCTTGTCGGGTTCGCTGAATTTCCATGGATTAAACCAAGTCGTTGCAAATCTAGTCTGCCCGAAACGAAGTTGCGGGAAATAGCCTTCATCCCGGAGCTTTGATTCAACCATCTGCATAAATGAGGTCTTGCCCTGGCCCCATCGACCATTAACGGCCATGGCCAAAGGAGGCTCTGTGTCTTTGTTTTTGAGAAAACTCACCAACCCTCGCACTGTTGGTTTAAAGTTTAGTGCATCTTCTGATATATTTTTTCTCGCCCGGTCACTAACAGCCTGCAGCCGAACTTGCTTCTCATCAGGCACTGGCTGGGCGGCGTCCTTCTCTACGGCATCGACCGCTTCGCGTTTTTTGTTGGCCGCTTGCTGCATGGGGTCAATCTTAAGCTTCGCCTCCTTAAGCATCTCTTCAACGGACGCACTCCCCTCGGATTCGGGCCGATAATTTTGTTCGGTTCTGACTCTTTTGATATTTTTTAAATCGCTTTTTTTTTCCATTTCCCCTATGCCTGAACTTCTTTCAGCACCGCACATGCATCACCATACCAGCTGGCCGCACGGTCCAGATGATTACCGTATGATCTGAGATGCCACGGATTTTTTGTACTCTTATAGATTCCTCCGGCATTGTAAGCTGCGGCCACCAGAATGGGGTCATCACCGGTCTTATTTATTCGCTGCTTAATTTCGGCTGCCCCAATATCAATGTTTATATCAGGCTCATATAATTTCAAAGTTGCCGGCGGTTCTGGCTGAACTGCGTACACCGGGGCCACAGTGAAGGGGTCATATTCAAGCGCTTGGGTCCGAATGACCCAGCGAGCGGTCGTCGCCAGGGTTTGCATCGGACCGGCACTATAATCCCCCCAAAGCGGCGGAGACACATCGTCAACTTTAACATGCGATTCCCATCTAAAGGTGTATGGCCCGGTAAATCCGAACTGGCGCGCAAAGCTGGTCTCCGTGGCAATCGTCATCATGATCAGTGCGAGTGGAATATCATAACGTTTGGACGCATTAATCATCTCATCCGCAAAATGAGTCCAAACGGCGCGGCAGGTTATTGGTTCCCCGGCTGTTCGCAGTGGTCCCGATGATTTACCATTATCACGTACGTAGATTCCCTTCTCGTCGTAACGCCATTTCCGCCCCCCAAAAAAACTGTGCCAGGCGCCGGATCCCGCTGTAGCAATTTCGCCTTCTATGACAGCTGCTACCGGGTCCTCTTCTAAAGCGGGTCGTTCCGGGAGGATATTATCCGGTACAGGCGGCGCAGAAGGCGTCCCTGACCATGAATATATGCAGGCTTCTAAATATTCCGCCCAGGTCTGATCGCCATCGGGAGGATAATTTCCGGATTGAAGTTGTGATGTACTTAAATTCTTTAATTGTAAGTGAGGCAATTCCCAGGACAAAGGTTCGAGGCCGTGCACATGCGCCAACTCATGCAACCTTGTCCAACGTTGCCGGTTTTCACCGGAAGTGTTCCAGCTCCAAGATCCGTTCTCATAAAGCACAAAGTCGGCCGCCAAGCCGTATTGATGATTTGACATCCACGGTCGCGCGCGCGTCACGATGCGGCCTGGCCGCGTTCTTCCCTGATCGTATAGATATTGCTGTCTTTGAGGGGTTCGGAACCCTTCAAAGACACGGAATGGGAGCGCTTCAGCAGACAAGCTTTCCTGTAGAGTTATCACTTTGTTTCGAAATGTTGGATGAAGGTGATCAAGATCTCTATCACGTTGAGTGGGATGATTCATAAATCGCCTCCTTTTATTATATTCAAGTATCAAATTTCAACTGAGTTTACCCCAACGTTGCAAAAGCCGGAGGGCTTCAGAAAGGAGGTAATTGAAATGACTCGTCCTAACAATTATTTCACGGAAATCGGGGGCGTTCCCACATATTATCGGGGAGCTAAGTTCGCCGGAGCTGCCGCGCAGCCTATATCAAATCATCGAAATTGAGCTCGCCGGCCTCGATTCGCGCAAACGCATCGAAACGGCCCTGAATGCATTGGCAAATCACGAAGAAACGCAAAAGTGGCTCAACTCATTCGAAAAGTGATCGAGTACAATCGCTATTTACCTTTGCTTTCAGTTTCTCAATGATGGCAGCAACCAAATATGACAAATGTGATATCCATTTTATGGATTTCGCTATGCATTCCCCTCGAGAGAAAAAATTGTTTTACTAAAGGACTAAACTGTTACGGACGGCTTTCGCCGCCGCTTTCCGAACAGCCCCAATCAGACCATTCAACTTCCATTAACTAGCAATACCCTCAATCAATCGATCCCTGGACGTCAGCCCAACAAAATTCCCGGCTTCATTTAAAACGGCAATTCCTTTTAGATCTCGGCCAGTTTTCGCCCACACGCTACTTTTCAAGGCCTCGGCAACCGATGATTCCAGCGCGATGTGCTTTATGCAGCCCTCACCAAGCATTTGCGTAAATTCGCGCTTGGCAACATCAGGGCTGAATTGTGGCGGCGAGTTGAAGATGGGCAACAGATTGTTGACATTTTCTTTCACAAAAGTCGGCGGAAGCTGGGCCAGAAATTTCCCGTTCCGGTCGAGAACCAGCACACATATAAATTTATCGCCGAAGACACCCGTCAAGCTATTGATATATTCTCGGATGGCCCAGTCGGCATAACGCTCCCCGCCGCGAATACTGATGGTCAATGCAATCGGTGTGCCTCGCCGCTGGATTCTCCGACCCTCTGAAGAACGAATAAATTGATCCAGCTTACTGAGGGATTCCTTGTCGATCATCGCGGTATCTTTGAATTTCGTTTCGATTTCCACCACCAGTTTTTTAGCGTTCTGACGAATTTTTCCCGACAACCGTGAAATTTTCGGTTTCAGTGCCTCA
>JASFJP010000517.1:0-3845 GCA_050121225.1 Desulfobacterales bacterium | reverse complement strand
GATTTGATTATTTTTACCAGATGGCATACCGTCTTTTTTTGCACGTCTACTAGTTAAACTGATCACCTTGCTAGACGGATCTTTGGAAATCATAGGATCATATCTCCTCGTGGTTTCATCGATTAGCTTACGCTATTGATTTTCATGCCTGTCCCCCGGGATCCGAAGGAGTCAACGTTTTCAGATCGGTCCGGATTGCAGCTTCTACACGGCAAAAAATTTTGAGTTTCGGCATCATGGGTATTCGCGAACTTGATAATATTCTCCGGCTTGATTCGCTTCGCCCACTTACACGTCAGATGATGATATACCTCGGAATTTTTGTTGGCCACCAAGCTTGACGGTTGCATTTTTGTTCTGCGCTCGACTTCGGGTTGACTAGTTGGCTGTGTAGTGACTGCTATCGTTTGGTCGGTTGCGATGGTCATCGACTGCAATATCATATCAAGCAATTTCTGGAGTGATCCAGGTTTGATATTTACCGGTACTTGCCGGCCGTCAGCCAAATACGACAGCGGGATGCTCGTTCTAACTAAAACATTTAAAATATTGCCCACAGCGCTGCTTTCGTCTAACTTTGTAAATAGCAATCGGTGCACAGGCATATCCTTAAGTTTACGGGTTATACCAATGAGATCTCTTTCTTTAGTGGGTGTACTCAATACAAGATGGATTTCAATATCGCTCAGTTTCTCAAAATAATTTTTTAGCTCGGCAATCTGGTCACGATCGTTTTGATTGATACCGGGCGTATCAATCAAAACGATATCGCGGTCCTTGAAGTCTTTGAGAGCTTGCCCAAGTTCGGATCGATTCCTCGCCGCTTTTAAAGGGATGCCCATAATCTTTGAATAGACGTTCAATTTTTCGAAAGCCGCAATGCCGTAATTATCAATCGTAATTAGAGCGACCCGTCGTTGCTTCCGATTTGCATATCGGGCGGCTAACTTGGCAATGGTGGTTGTTTTACCTACGCCGGAGGTTCCAATAAATACCTTCACACTTGGGTTCCGCGCATGCACTGGTTTCGTGTCGACGGCCACTCCTATGTCTTCCAAAATCGAAATAATATGAACCATCATCTTATCTATCGTGATAAGTTCTTCAGAGGCTGGAATCTGTTTAATATTCTCGACCAACTCAGACGCAAGTCCTCGATCGACCTCTTGGAGCAATAATTGCTGGTAAAGTGCTGCCAGTGCTTTGTTTCGACCGTGCGCGTCTACTTTTTTCCGGGCCACATGCCGGGTTTGACGCAAGAGACTTTCTGGTGCACCCCGCTGGGATACTAAACCGTTTTGATTCAGATCGCTTTTCGCTACGACTACGTCGGGCGTGTTGTAGTTAGACAAAGAACCATGTCGTTCTCTTGCAGCCCAGTTTCTCGATGGAGATGGTTTAGTGTCTATGGCAGCAGTCACCTCTACGCCTGCATATTTCACAGATCCGAGGAAACCTTTTCCTTTTCTAATGCTTCGGGCGGATAAAATCACTGCATCCTCACCCAATTCATGTTTAACCAAACGCAATGCCGTTGTCATATTTTTTGCTTCAAATCGTTTAATCTGCATTGGAAAGCTCCACAGTTCCTAAGGATTGGATTTCTGCATTATGTAAAATCTCATCGTAGGAGAGTACGATTACATTTGGTATAAATCGATCCACTAGCTTTTTGAAATGATGTCTAATGTGAGCAGAACACACAACCACCGGCTGACAGTTCATTGCCGAACATTTCTCTAAATTTCGTGCCAGGCTGTTCACAATGCTTTGAACGCTATTGGGGTCGAGAGCAAACAAACTGCCCTGATCAGTTTGCTGCACAGCACCGCCAATAGCGGATTCTACACTGTGATCTATTGTTAGAACCGGTAGCACGCCCTCTTGGGTTTGATGCATTTTCGTAATAGTTCGAGCCAATGCCTGTCGAACATATTCAGTCAGAAGATCTAAATCTTTGGTTACGGGAGCCCAGTCCGCCAGAGTTTCCAAAATAGCAATTAAATCACGAACAGGAACCTGTTCCCTCAGAAGGTTCTGAAGGACTTTCACAACACCTCCCAATGGCAGGAGATTGGGCACTAATTCTTCAACGACCTTGGGATGCGATTCTTTTAGACTATCCAACAGCTGCTGAACGTCTTGCCTTCCAAGAAATTCAGGAGCATATCTTCGAACAATATCGGATAAATGCGTCGTCATGACAGTGGCAAGGTCAACCACCGTATATCCTTTGGCAAGCGCATTTTCTTTTGTGTTTTCCTTGATCCAGAGTGCCGGCAATCCATAGGTCGGTTCCTTGGTCGGAATCCCGTCAATATCTTCAGCGGCCGTGCCCGGATTCATCGCCAAATAGTAATTTGACATCAATTCTCCTCTGGCAATTTCATTGCCTTTTATCAGAATCACATATTCCCCAGGCTTCAACTGCATGTTGTCCTGGATATGCACCGGGGGCACGATTATTCCGATTTCATGAGCCACCTGACGCCGTATGGATTTAATTCGTTCCAAAAGTTCACCGTCCTGTTCAGCGTCCACTAACGGTATGAGGCCATAACCAACTTCGATGGCAAGAGTGTCCAGCGGCGGCAGAGAATCTAAATGTTCAACTGGTATGGTTTTTTCCTCCCTCATTTTTTCTTCTTCCTCAGCACGCATCTGTTCCTGCGTTGCTCTGCGAATGAGGTATGCCAGTAATCCGGTCAGCGAAGCCAAAACCAAAAACGGCACAGTGGGAAGCCCGGGGATGATTCCAAAACCGAAAAGAACAATTGCGGTGATACCAATCGCCCGCGGTTGAAACAAAATCTGGGAAGTTATCTCTTCCCCGAGATTAGACTCTGTTCCGGCTCGACTGACAATAATCCCTGCGGAAGTTGAGATGACAAGGGCCGGTATCTGCGTCACCAAACCGTCACCAACAGTAAGCAAGGTATAGGTATGCGCAGCATCAGCAAATGTCATGTTGTTTTGGAAGACACCGACGGTCAATCCGCCAACAATATTGACCAAAGTTATAATTATGCCGGCTACGGCGTCTCCGCGAACAAATTTATTCGCGCCATCCATTGCGCCGTAATATTCGGCTTCTCGCGCAATTTCTTCTCGTCGAGCTCGGGCTTCTTGTTCATTGATTAAACCCGCATTTAAATCCGCATCAATGCTCATCTGTTTGCCTGGCATTGCATCTAACGTAAATCTGGCGGCCACTTCGGCAATCCGACCTGCGCCTTTGGTGATCACCATGAAATTGATGACAACCAGTATAATAAAGACAATAATTCCTACTAGATAATTACCGCCGACAACAAAGCTGCCAAAGGCTTTAATCACTTTGCCGGCTGCCAAAGCACCTTCATTGCCGTGAATCAAAATGACGCGGGTAGAGGCAACGTTCAACGAGAGTCTGAAGAGTGTCGCCAATAATAAAATCGACGGAAAAGCAGACAACTCCAAGGCCTTCATTATGTACATGGAGGCCAGCAGAATAATAAGCGAAAAGGTAATATTAAAGGATATAAGAAGATCCAACAAAGTCGGCGGCAGGGGTATCACCATAAATACCAAAATCGCTACAACAGCTAAGGCTAACGTAATATCGCTGTTTTTTGAAAGTATGGGTACTTGTCCGCTAAACTGATGTTGATTTGCAATCGCCATAATTTTCTATTTTATCTAGTTATTGCTAAACATACCTTTGAGTCTATAAACATATGCCAGTACTTCAGCAACCGCCCGGTAAAGTTCAACCGGAATGTAGTCACCAATTTCAACCATCTTGTAAAGTGTCTGAGCCAGCAGTTTATCCTCCACCATTGGGACCTGATATTCTCTAGCTATGT
>JASFJP010000516.1:0-3849 GCA_050121225.1 Desulfobacterales bacterium | reverse complement strand
CGGCCTGAACATAATGCGGAAGACCCTCATGGCTAGTGGGGACGACGGCCATCATATCCAATCTCAGCAAAGCGAGATCGGTAAAATCATCGCGGCTTAAACCGTCACTGTTCAGGTGGGTATGAATGCAGCGCAGACCCCTCAAACGACCCGGGGCGGCGTGGTAATCGCCGGTATGCGGAATGATAATTTTTTTACTGTCGCCTACGATAACATAAGCGATCTTCCCCTGGCGATTTATCAGTATTCCGATTTGTCGGCGTATTTCACGAGAGAGTCGGCTAATGTAACGGGCTAATTCTTGGGTAATTAAAAACTCAGGCGGTATGCGCCGCCGGTAAATGTTTTCGAGCCGTTTGATTTGATTTGCTTTTAGCCCGATAATATTTCCATAGAGCCTTTTCATTCTGAATCGGCTTGCAGGATTAAAACCATTCTAGAATATAATTGCATAAATTCAAAATTTTAAATTCAAGGTTTCAGTTCTACTCAGGTATCCAGTTCGATATTTTTAATATATTGTCAGAAGACTGCAATGTACAGGGTAAAGGTTATGATGGATTCACCCTCGGGCCAAAGCCTCTTCCGCAGCTAGATTTTCAAAACGCGTATACGAATTTAGAAATGTCAAATTGACATCGCCTGTCGGCCCATTGCGTTGCTTGGCCAGAATTATTTCCGCAACCCCCTTGCTTGGATTATCATCCTCTCGATTGTAAACTTCATCTCTATAGATAAACGCAACAACGTCTGCATCTTGTTCAAGCGCTCCGGATTCCCTGAGATCAGATAGCCGAGGACGTTTATCGGTGCGCTGTTCGAGCATCCGATTTAGCTGGGAAAGGGCCAGTACGGGCAAATCCAACTCCTTGGCAAGCGCCTTTAAGGCTCTGGAAATCTCCGATATTTCAAGATCTCTGCGCTCGGCAGTTCTGCGACCCTGCATAAGCTGCAAATAATCAATAATGACGAGGCCGATGTTTTTGTCCAATTTGAGTCGACGAGCTTTGGCTCTGATGTCCATGGCGGACAGGCTCGGCGAATCATCAATGAAAATCGGAGATTCCGATAGGATTCCGGCGGCGTCTGTTAAACGATGCCAATCTTCCATGCTAAAGAAGCCGCCTCGCAGACGAGATGAATCGATCCGGGCTTCTGCGCAAAGCATGCGCAACGATAATTGTTCTTTGGACATCTCCAAAGAGAATATGGCCACCGGAATGTTGGCGTCGACAGCCGCGTTTCGAGCTATATTCAATGCCAGGGCGGTTTTTCCCATGCTGGGTCGTGCGGCTAGAATTATAAGATCAGATTTTTGGAGTCCTGAAGTAAGATTATCTATGTGGGTAAATCCCGTTGCGACACCGGTTACCAGGCTGCGATTGCCCTGCTTTTCTTCTAATGTTTCAATGTTACCTAAAATAATTTTGCTGAGAGGATAAAAGGCTTGCTGAGATTTTTTTTCGGAGATTTCAAAAACCGATGCTTCTGCGAAATCAATGATATCATCGACCTCGCCCCGTTCATCAAAACATCGTTTAACGATGGCATTGGCCTTTTCTATCAGTCGTCTTAGGGCGGCCTTGTCATAGACTATTTGAGCATAATGCTGAGCATTGACGGCGAATGGAACCGTGTCAACGAGTCGCGCGAGATAGGTTCCACCGCCGATCTCCTCCAGTTGTCCCTTCTCTTTCAATCGATTGGCCAGTGTAACAAGGTCGACGGGTTCTCCTTTGTCGAAGAGGTCGGTTATGGCCGCAAAGATTTTTTGATGAGCGGTACGGTAGAAATCACTATCCGAAACAATTTCTATAACATCCAGCAGCGTATTATTGTCGATCAAAATGGCACTGATAATGGACTCCTCCGCCTCGATGTTCTGAGGAGGAAGATTGTATTGTGTGGGATCTTTTTGTTGTTGCTCGCGTCGCTCCGCCATTTGATTTGCCTTGATGAACGGTTGCAGGCTAGCTATCAGGGTTTATTCCAAGATAGAAAGCCTGGTCCTTTGGGCCAGGATTCTTTACTTATTCGGGAACAATTTCAACCGATATTTCGGGTTCGACTTCCTTGTAAACCCGAATTGGGACTTTGTAGGTACCAATTGCTTTAATCGGTTCTTTGAGAAGCACCATTCGTTTTTCTACCAGGATGTTTTGAGCGGCCAGTGCGTCGATAATATCACGGACGGAAACGGAACCATACAGACGGTCCTCTTCGCTAACTTTGGCACCAATTTTACACTCAACACCTTCTAACTTTTGAGCCATTTCCTCGGCTAATTTTCGCTCTTTAGCAATTTGAATTTCAAATTTAGCTCGCTCTTGTTCCATTACGCGACGATTTTGCGGCGTCGCCTTTACGGCTTTGCTTTGAGGCAACAGATAGTTGCGAGCGTAACCGTCAGCCACGTTGACTTCGGTTCCGATAATACCCAGCGAGTCGATTGTTTCTTTTAAAATAACCTTCATTGTTAAATCCTCCGGTTTCAATTTCCTGGGAGCTCAACCTCGTATCTGGGACGATTCGATTGCTATCGTCCTCAGCAGTTTCGTTGTGCTCCAATGCACACGTAGTTTTATTCTTTTCATTCAGCTCTTTTTTTCGTATCCAAAAGGCCGGGATGTCTGTTTTGCTGCAACCGGCTTCTTGGGATCAGGGACTTTGCTGTTTGCCTAATTTTCTGAAATTCACCCAAAGATCAAAAAAACCAAGACCGATGACTGCCAGCAAAATAAATTGTTGAAGAGCAATTAGACTGTATAACACGATCCTGATGATCCGGGGGAACTTCTTTTTCTCAAAAAAGTACGATACAATGGCAATGCCCTGAAAGAAATAAACGATCATCAAAATTAGCAGACCGTTTAAGCTGATCATCTTGATCGTCGTATTCGGCAAAAACAAGGCCAACCCGCACCCGATTGCCGCCCACACCAGAAAATCAGGGGCTTTCCACATATTCAAAGGTCCAAAATCCGGATAAAACAGAGATCGGCTTTCTAAGATCGGTTTTGCGAGAAGAATATTGGCCCAGACGACACTTACGGTTGACATCACCACCAGGGCGGGGACGATTCTTACCAGAACATATTGGATTTTATCCAGAGAATTGGATATGAGCTGAATGTTCTCCTCGGACATCCCCATATTTCGGTACAACACCATTGTTAGTTCCAGATTCTCAGTAACGTATTGGGAAACAATGGTATAGATACTTTCTCCGGATACGCTGCTGCTGCCGACGAGACCGATGAGGCCGCACAGCAAGACACCACCGCTGGCATAAAGCGTGGTTTTTTCAATCGTAAGGTTTAATGCAAATAATTCTCCCAGGATAAATCCGATTAACAGGAGTTCGACAAAGAACAAAACGTCGAAGCTTAAACCTCCGATGAGAAAAACCATCGCCACTCCAGATGTGGCAGGGATGACTGCGCCGGCGGTCCTACCCAGCTTTGAGCGGTAGAAGAGAATCGGCAAGGGGATGAACAACGCACACACAAACCCAACAATTGGTATAAACACCGAAAGAAAAACGAGTAGGCTTGTTATTAGGATGCCATTGGCAATATCCTTTACCATTTCCGTATTGTGCTTATAAAAGTTTGAGGGTGGATCCCTAATTTCCCCTGCAGCCGAGAATCATCGTGTTAGTGAAAATCAATTGATCCGACATAAGGGAGCAGAGCAATCGTTCGAGCCCGCTTTATGGCGTGTGTGAGGGCGCGTTGATGCTTGGCACAGCAACCGGATAATCGTCGGGGAATTATTTTTCCGCGTTCGGTAATAAAGTATTTGAGCGTTCTGGGATCCTTGTAATTAATGACAATACTTGTATCTGCG
>JASFJP010000515.1:0-3855 GCA_050121225.1 Desulfobacterales bacterium | reverse complement strand
TTACTTTTCTTAATTTCCTCGACGAGTATGGGAGGCAACCGGGGTATCACATAAAACAGCGTTGTTTTTAAATTGTGTTCTGAACCGAAAATAAGATTTATGTAGTCCAGCGACTTCAAAGCGTTCTCAGATCCGTCCACCGGCACGACAATCAACTTTTGAATATCATCGACCATGTTTCTCTCCTTTCGCATAGGATTATGCCGAAAGTTAGTGAGTCCTTTTAAAATTATTGTAACCCATCATTTCTTCACTCGTCTCTTGCGGATTTTCTTTATTTTTACAGACTACTCTGTCAATCCCCCACCTTGATCACCACTTCGACATCCGGCCAACGCTTGTCTACCGGCTGGACGGCTGGAGGTGCAATGATTTTGCAATAGAGGCTGGTGTCATTGTAAATACTCTCCAGGTAAATGGGTGTTGTAATGACATCGACGGTTTTTGACTTTCCATCCGCCTTGGGGGAAAGAACCTTTACTTTTTGGGGTATGACTTCTATTTTAATAATCTTGAGGCCGGTGGGAAGTTTTCCTACCAGTTGAGGCTTTATGTTGACTTCCTGTTCCACAATTGCCGCAAGGGTGAGCTCCATGCTGGAAGGAACCATATCCAACAACTTTACGTTCTTGGGTAATCGCAAATTTTCTCCGCTGATCAGGAAGATTTGTTTTCCGGGAACAGCTTTGGACAGGTCTATCTTTACGTTCAACTCAGCCGGATTAATGGAATCAAGATCTGATTTCGAACCTGACAAATGAAGCCGGACTTCTTTCTGCTTATCTCCGACCAAAATGAGACTCGCGGGCGAGGCTGTGTATTCCACCGGCACCGTCACGATTTTTTCCAGCATTTCGCCCTGAGAAATGATAAGTGCCGACCAGAAAAAGACCGCCAGAGCCAGACTGACAAGCACCTGCGAAAACATCAACCATCTTTTTTTACCTTCGGGGAGTTCGAAAGGATACGATGATGTGTGCCTCCAGTGAGAATTGATGGATCTCGTAAGTTTTTCGGGGTCATCCACCTGCCGGAACCTCCCTTTGTCGAACATCGATATTATTCCCCGTTCTTCGGAAACGACAACTGCTAACGCGTCCGATTTTTCAACCAGACCCATGGCTGCATGATGTCGGGTACCAAGTTCATCCGGAAGTTTTGAGCTCTGTGAAACGGGTAGGCGCACACCAAAACGTGTAAATTTTCCATTTTGAATGATCAGGGCTCCATCGTGCCCCGGTGAGTTCGGATCGAAAATACTCATGATGAGCGGGATGCTGGGCTTGGCATCAAGTCTGAATCCACCCGACAGCCATTCCTTTATTGGTTCTTTGCCTGGGAAGACCATAATAGCACCGCGACGTTGCGCAGCCAGTTTGGTCAGGGAATCCACGATCATATGGGACAGTTCGGCCCCTGCATCGCGGATTTCAGATCGTCTGACCGAGGCGGCCCGTTCGAATATTTTTCTGAGCTCGGGTTGAAATATCACAACCAGAGCGATGGCGGCCACCTGGCTGAAGTTGCCGAAAATCCATTCCAGACCCTTGAGATCCAGGAAATTGGCGATGAGAAACAGGAAAGCGGCAAGCATGATGCCGGCCACGATTCTCCAGGTTCCCAACCGAAGTAGAGTATGATATAGAAAAAACAAACCAGCAGCTATTATGACAATGTCTACTATCGCTTTCCAGCCGAACATACCTTTAATCAGTGCTGTAAGTGCTGAAATTTCCATCTTTCATTTATCCCCCTTATCCTGCCAACCTGGGAAGAAGTATCGAAGCGAAGCTTAACACAAAGAAAAAGCCGCACATGTCCGTTACGGTTGTCAAAAGCGGCCCGGATGCCAGCGCCGGATCTGTGCGCATACCCCTTAGAATCAACGGAACCAATCCGCCAAAACTTACGGCCACGAATGTGTTGGCTGCCAGAGAAACCCCGACCACCAGTCCTAACCAAGGGTTTCCTTTCCAGAGAACAGCGGCACCTCCCAGTAAAATTCCCAATACGATGCCGTTGATGATACCAATGGCAGATTCCTTGGTCAGCACACGCAGCAATTCGCGGGGTCGCACCAATCCCAGCGTCAATTCACGGATACTCACGGCAACGGCCTGGTTGCCGGAGCACCCGCTCATATCGGATATAATGGGCAGAAAAACAGCCAGCACAATCGCCTTTTCCAACGTGTCCTGATACAATGCAATCACACTGGCGGCAATAATGTTGAGAACAATGTTGATGCTGAGCCAGGACAGGCGGCGGGATGATCGCTTGAAAAGCGACATGTTCCTGGACTCTTCACCACCAACGATACCGGCAAATTTTAAAAACAGCTGGTTGTTCTGCCGGTTGGCGGCATCTCTGACCGAAGCACTCCGGACGACACCGACCAATTCTCCGTTATCATTGACGACCGGCACACCCAGAAAGGAATATTGTCTGAAAAAATCCTTTAAATCACGCAATGACATGTTGACATTTACGTGCAGGGGCTCTTTGATCATAATCTCACTGATGGTCTTGCCTCGGGGAGCCATCAGAAGATCACGCAGTCGCAGAACGCCGATTAGCCGGCCTGAATTGGAAACCACATATGCATACTGGATATCGTAATCCGAGTATGCCTCGCCCTGGGAACGGAGATCATCCAATACCTCTTTAACCAGCATATCTTCAGAGTATGAAAGATATTCCGTGATCATCAAAGCGCCGGCCGTGTTTTCCGTATAGCTCATTAACTTACGGATTTTTTTGGCTTTTTGAGGTTTAATCTCATCCAAAATAGCCTTGGCGCCGCCGCCGCCAATTGTCCTGAGAAAATGGGCCTGTTGATCCCGGGACATTTCCTTCACAATCGACACTGCATTGGGCGTTGGCAGTTGCGCAATCAGGTTCGCCGTGCCCAGCCCGGATATTTTCGAAATAAGGTGGGCCGATTGCTCCGGACCCAGCATTTCAAGCAGACGAATTTGGTCAGGCCTGGTAAGGCTGAAGATCATACGGGCGATGTCAACCGGCAGTGATCTGTCAAAAACAACCTCGATTTGAGCTGTGTCGTTGGCTTGGATCAATTCCTCTAAAAGTAGCGGTTGCGGTTGAACTTTCACTTGATTTTCAGTCATGTTTAACCTCGTATTATAATTGTCGGCATCTCATCACGATTCACCATTAAACGTCATGCCATTTTCTCAGAGCTCGGGTATAATTCGAAGATATCGATTCGGCTGCGATTATATAACACCGCCAACAGTCTATAGAGTACAATCGCAATCAGCAGGCCGCCGATCTGGGTTCCGAACCAGCATGCGACCACTTTACCCAGACCGGCAACATGGAGAAAAAGCCGACTGATCTCTGCAAGTTGTCGGCTCTGGCTGACAGAGGTTTAAAAAATTTTCCAGATAATTATACCTTCCGATCGCCGGTACGATCCAATTTAAAAATGCGGTTTAAAAAACGCTTTGACCTTAGCGGTTATCTGTTTTGGGGTCATTTTGTCTGCTGATTCAATCTTCTTGATTCTATTTGCCAATCCCTTTGATTTTTCGATTTCTTTTTTTAATTCGATCTTGGCTTCGCCCGGACCGAAGATCAAAATGCGGTCTGCATCTTTTATCCGTTTTATGATTTCCTGATAATATTGCCGGAGCTGCCTCTTGATGCGGTCCTCCTGTTTGCCGTCCACAGAAATTTCCTGCGGCCCGTAGGGCGTTTTGCGGCTGCGGGAGCCGCCCGACAATCGAACCCGGCGCTCTATGTCTGATTCAATACGTTCTATGGCTTCCTGATTTTGATTGGACAGCGGTTGATTCTTTACAAAATAGACGACAACCGCTTCCCGATGGTCCA
>JASFJP010000514.1:0-3860 GCA_050121225.1 Desulfobacterales bacterium | reverse complement strand
ATCAAAATATCCGCCTCGGTTCCGGCGACCTTATCAATGGTGGCGAACACTTTTTGGATTGCCGGGCTTACGCCGATCATATTATGATATCTTTGATCAATGTCATCGCTTAATTGTTTTTGCCGGGAACGCAGTTTATCCACTTCCAGCCTTGAATACCGAAGGTTCAAGGCCGATGAAATCGTCGCCAGCAACTTTTCATTTTGCCAGGGTTTCAGTACAAAGTCCGTTGCTCCTGATTTGACGGCCTTGACTGCCATCTCCACATCACCAAAGGCGGTAATCAATATGACAACGGCGGATGGATCAATCTGCAGAATCTTGTCTAGCCACATGAATCCCTCAACACCACTGGTAGCGTCCATGGTGAAGTTCATGTCCAGCAGGATCACATCGTAATTCTCATTATTCAGCAAGGCGGGAATCTTTTCCGGATCCTGCTCGGTATGGACCAGAGAAAAATGCTGCTTTAAAAACAACCTTGCCGCCAACAGAAGATCTTCATTGTCATCCACGATCAGTATGTTGCCTGATTTTTTTGTCATAAGAAGTCCTTTGGAAAGTAGGGATAACGCTATTTAATGTTCTGATAAATCGTGATGCAATAACAATACAAAAAAATGTTTTAATTTTGGATGCTTAGGGAAATTACCATTTTAGGTATATTCCTGCCTACCTATAAATGCTAAAATCGTTCCAAAATTTTAATTTTCCCACCCCCAAAATCTTCATTGCTTAAATTTTTATTTTTTATCACAACCATATGTATTTATTCATAATATAAAAATATCCAATGAGCAATTAAACGATGGGACTTCTGCGGAGAACGAGGTTCAAATTGGATAGTATCACGACTGTACGTTTTCGTACACCTATTGTATCGTGAACGGACACACTCAAAATTTTTGTGGGACTGCTAGAATGGAATACAATAAGCGTAATTTAACTCAAACTAAAAATATTTATTCGTATTTTCAGTATGTAAGAAATATCGTGCACTTCTACTTCTAACAGGTGGAGTCCTGGCACGCCCCTTGCTCTGATAGGTTAAAAATAATCTGTGTCCATCTGAGAAAATCAGTGTCCTATTGAAAATAAGAGAAGAGTCAAATGATCAAAACCCAAAACCTCACCAAGGTCTTCACTACAGAAGAAGTGCAGACGACGGCATTGAACAATGTCAACGCTGAAGTGCAAAAAGGAGAATTTGTCGCCGTCATGGGACCCTCGGGTTGCGGAAAATCGACGTTACTGCACATCGCGGGGATGCTCGATAACCCAACGGAAGGTGAATATTATTTTATGGGCGAGGAAGTCTCCAGGTATTCTGAGAAAAAAAGGGCCAATCTACGCAAAGGTAACATTGGTTTTGTTTTTCAGAGTTTTAACCTCATTGATGAGCTGACTGTCTATGAAAACATTGAATTGCCGCTGTTATATCTCGGGGTCTCTGCAAGTGAACGTAAACGGCGGGTAAATGAAACGCTGGAGCAGTTGGAGCTAATGCCGCGTAAAAACCATTTCCCCCAGCAATTATCCGGCGGGCAACAACAGCGGGTCGCCGTGGCACGGGCCGTTATCGCAAATCCGAAGGTCATTCTAGCCGATGAGCCCACAGGAAATCTGGATTCTTCCCATGGGGATGAAGTCATGAAAGTACTAGTGGATCTAAACGAAAAAGGTACCACCATCATGATGGTCACTCACTCTCCTGCCTATGCGGATTATGCCAATCGGGTGATCCACTTGTTTGACGGCCATGTTGTCAGCGAAAACCTGAAAAACAAATACAACCCGCACATGCGACCATTGTTTGAAAAGGCCAGTTAACAGCAAACGAGCTGCTGGGTGCGCAGTTCGGATTGCATTCGGCGCAACGCGCACATCGTGCCGCGCAACGTTACTTAAGGCCCTGTGTAGACCCATGTTATTGTATTATTTTAAAATCGCATTCCGCAATATGATTAAAAATCCCGGCTATGCTTTGATCAATATAACCGGACTGGCGATTGGAATGGCTTGCAGTCTTCTGATCCTAATGTGGGTCTACCACGAATTAAGTTATGATCGCTTTCGTGAACATTTTGGTGACATTTACCGTGCCGTCCAGGAGATCCATTTTGCCGACCACACCACAACCTGGGCCATCACCCAGGGACCGCTGGGCCCCGCTTTAAAAGCGGATTTTCCTGAAGTGGTCAACTTCACCCGCTTTACCGGGAGGGAATTTTTACTTACACACGGGGAAAAACGTTTTGACGAGCGGGTAATCTTTGCTGATGGTTCCCTATTTGAGATGTTTTCCCTGCCCTTGATCAAAGGCGATCCTGCCGCGGCCCTTTCCCAACCGAACTCGATGGTCATCAGTGGATCCATGGCGCAAAAATACTTCGGCTGTGCGGATCCGATAGGAAAGGTGATTACTGCAGATCATCAGCATCAATTCATCGTCACCGGCGTACTAAAACAGATTCCCCGCAATTCCGTTTTTCACGAGGATGGCTTTTTTATCCCGTTTATCTTCGGCCGGCAATTGAATTTTTCTGTCGACCGCTGGAACAATAGTTCCTTCCACACGTTGATCCAATTGCAATCGGGTACTTCCTCGCAGGAGTTTTCCA
Organism: Desulfobacterales bacterium; assembly: GCA_050121225.1. GTDB lineage: Bacteria > Desulfobacterota > Desulfobacteria > Desulfobacterales > JAFDCJ01 > JAFDCJ01. Next base: position 1,239 of record JASFJP010000514.1, on the reverse strand, counting down.
AGAAAATAGCTTTCTATTTAAAAACAAAACCGACTATTGAGCAAAATTCCCGATTACTGCTGCAGCCCTTTAGCAAGATTCTCCTTTATTCGAAATACGAATTCGACATAACCCACAAGGTAAATATCAACACCCTGATCTTCTTCTCGACAATCGCTGCTTTTATCCTGATGAGCGCCTGCATTAATTTTATGAACCTGGCCACTGCACGCTCAGCCAAACGTGCTCGAGAGATCGGGCTGCACAAGGTGGTTGGTGCTCGAAAGCGTGATATCGTCTGGCAATTTTTCGGCGAGGCGATTTTACATGCCTTTGTTGCCATGTTGATTGCCCTTGTGCTCGTCGATCTACTGCTCCCGATTTTCAATCGACTGGCGGATGAAAAACTGTCGTTGGATATCCTGGCAAATTACAAAATCATACTCAGCCTTTTGGCGCTGACCCTGATTACGGGACTTGTCAGCGGAAGCTATCCGGCATTGTTTCTTTCGGCGTTTCAGCCGATTCGGATCCTCAGGGGGAGTTTTCAGGCGGGTCCCGGGGGCACCAAACTGCGCAAAATTTTGATCACCTTCACGTTTATGTTTGCCATTGTCATGATCATCTGTACTCTGACGATCCACAACCAGCTGACATTTATGCTGAATAAAAATCTGGGCTACGAGAAGGAGCTGCTGCTGCACATTGAGATGCGGGGGGATTTGGCGCAAAAGTACAAGTCGGCTAAAAAGGAACTGCTGCTTAACCCCGATATTGTGGCTATTACAGCCAGTTCGGCGATACCGGGAATCTGGGGATATCGTTTTTCAAACAGCCTTTGGCAATGGGAAGGGCAGGATCCGGATGAGGAAATTCTAATGCGTGTGGTTCATGTAGATGACGATTTCATTGAAACATTCGGCATGGATATTGTTCAGGGCCGTGTTTTTTCAAAAAACCGTTCAACCGAAGCGGCGGAAAAAGAGGTAATGGTTAATGAAACTGCTGCTAGCATCATGGGCATGAAGTCCCCCATCGGCAAACAGCTTACCGCCGGCAACCAAAAACTCAAAATTATTGGTGTCGTTAAAGATTATCACCTGCGATCGCTACATAGAAAAATTGACCCCCTGATCCTTCTCTATCGGCCGGAGATAAACCGTGCAATGTTCGCCCGGGTCCGCTCAAAGAATATTACAGACACGGTTGACTATATCGAACGCATATTTAGTAAATGGGCACCCGGATATCCCTTTGAAT
>JASFJP010000513.1:0-3887 GCA_050121225.1 Desulfobacterales bacterium | reverse complement strand
CCCGGAAAAGATCGGCTACTTGATCAATTTGTTCTTAATTTCACGTCATCTGGAACGTTTGGCCGACCACGCCACAAACATCTCAGAGGAAGTGATTTACCTCATCGAAGGGGAAATTGTCAGACACGCGCCTTACAACCGCGAGTAAACCCGAATATATCGCCGCCAAGAATTAGTTAACACAAACAGGGACGATATAGGGGCCATCGGGAATGACGGCAATACTCTGATCATCCTGACACTTGATGCAGGCCTGCAACGTCTCCGATAGCTCTAAAATTTGCTACACTCCGGTCAATGCGTGCTGCTCTGCCGACAACAGTTCACTATACAAATGAATGGATCCCAGCCGCATGGGCTTTAACTGCATTTCGGTTTGCCATTCATCGATTGCGGCTTGTTGTTTAGACAAGAGACTGTACGGAAAATTCGTATTTTAAGACGATTTCCATGGTTTTCCTTCATCAAACACGTCCGGCTATTTTGTTAATAGTGTCTTCACCAGGGTCAGGGCTTCGCCTCCGGTAGCGTTGCGGCAGGGTACCGGCCATCACATTGGCATTGTGCCAAAGATCGATCCGGGGAATCCAGGGCAGCGTGTCGACCATTTCACCCCGGGCAACGCTGAGCAATCTTTCTCTGTGGGTCATTTTAACAAATCTCCCTATTCCACAGCTCCCTCATTGAATTATTCCAATTGGAGCACTAATTCCCGAGCGGGGATCACCTGGCAGCCACCAGTTGGCGGGCCAGTTGAACCGCTTCGGCTGCATCTTCGCCATAGCCATCTGCTCCGATTTGTTCGGCAAATTTTTGATCAATTGGCGCGCCGCCCACCAGAACTCTGACCTGATCCCTCAATCCTTCGGCCTGCAGGACTTCGATCACCTTTTGCATTTCGGGCATTGTGGTAGTCAACAGAGCCGACAGTCCCAAAATATCGGCTTTTTCTCTTTTCAGGGTTTCAATCAAATCGTCAATTTTGACATCCACGCCGAGATCAACGACTTTAAATCCGGCGCCTTCGAGCATCATTGTCACCAGGTTCTTGCCGATGTCATGCAGATCGCCTTTGACGGTACCCATGAGAATGGTGCCACGGTCTTCGGCTTCGGCAGATCCCAATATGGGTTTGATAAGTTCAAGCCCCAATTTCATGGTCCGGGCGGACACCAACATTTCGGGCACGTAGATATCCCCGTCGGCAAAGCGTTTGCCGACAATATCCATAGCGCTGATCAGTGCCTCGTTGATAATCCGGTTCAGATCGATGCCGTCTTCAATCGCCTGTTTAACCAAGTCCTCAATTTCTCTGAATTTCCCACCGACCACCGTTTCTTTGATTGTTTCCAGAATCTCCGTCATTATCAAACACCTCCTAGTCAATATGAATCGGATAGCTTCCGTTGGTTAGGGTTGTATTGCGCATGGCCATGTAATTTTCAAATTGGGCCCAATCCGGCACCGAATTACCGGAACCAACACAGTAGCCGCCTCCGGGAGCCACCTTGGCCAGCAACTCTTTGACGCGGGCTTCTACATCCGCCGGAGTCCCACTTCGCAACAGCTCGTTGGCCACATTGCCGACCAAACAAATGCGATCACCGAATTGTTCCTTAAACGTGACGATCTCCATACAAGTGGGATCAATTGGTTGGATCACATCAACTCCGATATCAATGATGTCTTCCATCAGCGGATTGAGATCTCCATCCGAATGCATTAAAAACAACCGGTCCTGTTCATGACAGCGGCGAGCCATTTCACGATACCAGGGGAACACATGGTCCCGCAAGGCCTCTGGGGAAATCATGGGGCCGGTACCAAAAGCAAGATCGTCTACCACCCAGACAGCGGCGATATGGGGCATCTCTAAGATTTCCTCCAAGCCTTTAAACTGGATTTCGGCCACCTGTTTGAAGACATCGGCCACCAGTTGCTCGTCCATGATCAAAGACTCGGCAAAATGGTTAAAACCCATCAACATCCAGGTCAGGGTAAATATTTTGCCGGATATGGCAATAACCTGCATACCTGGTGGCAGTAAAGCTCTGACTTTGTGGAAATTGCCAAAATCAAGTTCTGCGGTGACGTTCCAGGGAAATTTTTCAAAATCTTCCCGAGTTTTGATTAAACTGGTCAACTCTAAATTCCAGGCCTCCTCTTTGTCAGCGTCCGCGGAATCCGTCAACATCACCTCACGAATCACCTTCGATATTTTAGACTCTTTTGTGACCTTTCCTGGTTGCATCATACCGACGGTCAGTGGGATAAAGTCGTAACCGGCTTGAGACCAAAACTGCACCTGCGCTTCAAGGTCGTCAGGCGTCACCGTCCGCCCCAAGAATTGGCTTTGAATCGAATAATCGATGAGAATCTCAGCCAGGGGAACACGATCCGGTTCTTCAAAACGTGCTGTTTTCCGAATACGTTCGAAATCAGGTTTGACATCCATCGTCATTTCCTTTCGTGCACTGAACCCCGATGGTTCTCATGAAAAGTACTGACACCGTCAGCCGGGCAGCTCCGTTCCCTGGTTCATGATATCCAGATATCCAGTGTAATTGAAGACTCGGTTGCGCTTACGAGAGGTCAGTTCCCGAACAATACCCAAACGCTCCAAATGTCCCAAGCATTTGTTGACAGTGGCCGGGGTAATACCTGTTTTTTCCACCAACCAACCGGAAGCCGTGATGGGACGTCCCATCAAAGCCCTATGAACCTGCAATGTTGATGCCGCCGCCCGGCCAAGACCACTGATCCGGTCACGGTCTTTACTCGCAAGATCAATAAGTTGCCGGGACGTTTCCACCGCTTGGGTGGCGGTAACAATGACCGCCTCCGCGAAGAAATCGAGCCAGGCTTCCCAATTTCCGCTCAAACGAACCCCATTCAACAGTTCGTAATAATACTGCCGGTGCGTTTTGAAATAGAGGCTCAGATAGAGCATCGGTTCACGGAGCATTTTTTGTTCGTATAAGAGCAACGTGATCAGCAGGCGGCCAATACGGCCGTTGCCATCTAGAAACGGATGGATGGTTTCAAACTGCACATGGGTCAAAGCCGCCTTGAGCAAAGCAGGGGTGAGTTCCGGCTGGTCATGCAGAAATAACTCCAGCTTCCCCATACACTCCAGCACCTTATCCGCCGGTGGCGGAACAAAAACTGCATTGCCGGGTCGAGTGCCACCGATCCAGTTTTGGGTTCTGCGAAATTCACCGGGAGTTTGTCTGGAGACCCGCCCCTTGGCAAGCAACATACCGTGCGTTTCTTTGATCAGACGCAGAGACAATGGAAATCCCTCGGCCAGTCGCTTGACCCCATAGTCCAAAGCAGCCACATAATTACTAACCTCACGGACATCATCCAGTGGCACGCCAGGCTCCGAATCTAGTTCAAAAAGCAGAAGGTCGGAAAGCGATGATTGCGTCCCCTCGATCATGGAGGAGAGCACGGCTTCCTTACGTATATACATGTAGATCAATAAGGAAATATCCGGTAAAAAAGTCGAAAGGCTATCCAACCGCCCAAGAGCGAGGTGTGCCTGATCAAACTTGCTGCGCAAATCCGGCGTCCATTCGATAGGCGGTTTTGGGGGCAGCGGTGCGGGGACGAAGCTCTGGGCCTCTTCGCCTAAAGTTGATATAGCAACGTAATGTCCCTGAAGGTCACGTTTCATCGTTCGACCGCATCCTAAAATAAGAATTTTTTTATTTTAGACTAGCGCTTTATCCTAAAATAAAAAAAGGCGGGACCAAAGTCAAGCAATTTGGCTTAATCATCGATAAATTTTATTTTCGAGTATTATTCCCAAATAAGGTACATGGAAAATATGGATTTCGCCTTTACACTAAGCCAGACAGAGAATAAAAGATCCGAGAAAGGTG
>JASFJP010000512.1:0-3893 GCA_050121225.1 Desulfobacterales bacterium | reverse complement strand
ACATTCTATAATGTCGGATCGGCATAACGCCACGCCTAAAACTGCCCAAACGGTTGCCAAACAGACTAATTCAAAAAGGATGAAAGTTCACCCCAACCGAGGAATTTATTCAACCTTTATTATTACCAGGGTCATGTCGTCATTCTGGCGAACGCCTCTGGTGTGATTTTTCAGGGCTCCGAAGATGGCATTAAGGATTATCCTCTGCGCTAAGCCGGTGGCGGCGTCGGATGAGATCCTGAAACCGCTTTTTTCCAAACATGTTTTGGTTGCCGTTTCGAGCTTTTCAGATGCCATCCGTGCCAACCGCGATCACCTGACCCGGGCTCAGCCCGGCGCGGGACGAGATCGGATAAGCAGCGGTTTACGATTGAATTATTTTAGAATGCACAGCCAAATATATAACCCTTCTAAGTTTTTTCGAATGTTTTCATCAGGCAACATAGTGCACGAAGTCCAAAATTTTGATGGGGTGAAAATTTTGTATATTTGTCATTGTGCAATCCATAAATGCAATTTCGATAATTAGAGCAAATATTTGCCCAAATACCGCTACCCACCCTTTGCAATACAATTATTAAAATATCATTGTGATATCCATTTGAAACATGTATTTTACCCAAGTTTGTTTTATGGCAAGCTCCGGCTCCGAAATCGCGCCAGAATTCGTTCCGATACTCTGGATATCACAGCCTTATCCGAACCGTGGTTATTCCCATTGTAACGCAACCTGTACATGAAGTAGGAAAACGATGGACTCTTTGACCCAGCTGACATTTGGAGCCGCATGCGGAGAGGCCGTCCTTGGCAAAAAGACCGGGAGGAAGGCCCTTGTGTGGGGTGCAGTCTTGGGAACGTTACCTGATCTGGATGTTTTTATCCCCCTCGGCGGGCCGGTAAATGACTTTGTCTACCACCGAGGCTTCAGCCATTCTCTCATTATCCTGGCCATTTTATCGCCAATGATAGCCTGGCTGATTACGTATGTTCATCCTGACACGAAGCGGTATTATCGCCGATGGGTTCTGCTGTGCTTCCTTGTACTGGAAGCCAGTGTGCTTTTGGATCTGCTGACCATCTACGGGACGCAAATCTTTTGGCCTTTTGACACCACGCCTATGGCAGTCCCGATTCTATTCATCATTGACCCCCTTTTTACTCTACCGATATTGTCGGGCGTGATAGCGGCGCTGGTGTTAAAAAGATCTAGTACTTTAGGGCAGCGACTCAATATGGTTGGACTGGTTCTCAGTCTGGCCTACCTGGTTTGGGCGTTTAGCGCCGCGGAGTTTGTCGAACGCAAGGTGACTGAAAAGCTTGCTCGTCAGGGGGTGTCCTATTCCCAGTTCATATCCTCTCCGGCGCCGTTCAACACTTTGCTATGGCGTGTGGTGGGCATCGACAAAGACCGGTATTTCGAAAGCTATTTTTCACTATTCGATCGGAATACACCGTTGTTCGTTGATTTTTACCCCAGAAACTTGGCATTGATGGCTGGAATAGAAGAACACTCTCCAATTGTCAAACTGAAAAGGTTCACCAGGGGGTATTATGCCTTTTCAACCGTGGGCGAGTATGTAGCCATGACCGATTTGCGCATGGGTTCGGAACCCGATTATGTCTTTCGATTCAAGGTTGCCAGGTTGAACGATTCGCAGCCTACCCCAATTGACGATGAAAGGCTGAAAACCACCCAGGATTGGCGGCGTCTGGCTTTGGTATGGGCAAGAATTTGGAACTCCACACCGTAACCATGAAAAAGCCTGATCTCCACATACCCTAAATCACTTTCCGGGAATTTTGAGTAAGTCTTTTGATAATTTAGTCACCAAGGTATAAAATTGTAAAATGGCAACTGCTGTTAAAATGCAAATTGTTTTCATTGCATCTTCCAAATCTGACAGTCCCCTGTGGTCCATTAATGTGGAATCAAAAAGCCCCCAACAGAGAATATTCCAACCATTTCATAACCGATGCAGCCTTTCATTTTGTTGAATGGGAGACTCCAGTTTTAATCCCATATTTTAGGATTGTTTAGCGCAATGTGAAAAATAGCTGATTTTTTGATTTCCTGCTAAAAAATTTGGACAGCCGATTTTTTTCAGATTAGCATTCCTAATTTTACGAATCGGATTTTTTAGATAGCCGCACCCAATATACAGTTTTTTTGAATCCATCCTAAATTGTGTCGTAAGGTACGTAATTCACACTCAGTTCAAAATGTAGATTTCCGATTACCGAATTTATAGGTCACCGGGATTGTGTATTTGTTCAACCAATCTAAAATATCACGGTCCAATTTTTAGGTTGATTTGAAATCGCAATCTGAACACGGCCAAAAGAATTGCCCAGTTCGGTTCAGAAGTTCACAAAATTTCAGAGATAAAAATATGCTTGAATATGAACTCCAAAACGGATAAAGAGAACAGAAGCTGCAATGATATCGCTTTTCTATCTGAAATAATTGTGAATTTCAGATTTTGGCAAGTTGTGTCTCCAATACTTGGGATACCCCGTCCATTCTAAAATAGTACCCCGCTGATCCCGCGAGTACCCCGCCGGTTTGAAGAAAAAACATACCCCGCCATTCCGTGCTTATGATCAGAGCGCAAATCAATTTTGAATTTCACACTATCTGAGATGTCCATACTTCAACATTCTTCATCCTGGTAGACTTTGACTATTCAGTTTAGTTTCTATTAAAAAACGGCTGAATTCAGTGCAGCAAGATGAAGAAAATATTTCATATATTCTATGTGTTAGGGTAGTTGAGGACATAACATTTCTTAAGATGTGACCCTATTCTTTTCCCCAGCGCCGTGAAATGGCCCACTTTTGCAGTGTGTAGCCAACAAAACCATCGCAGCCAGATACCATCGTTGATCCGTTGGGCCAACTACAGCCAGGGATACTGCTTGAGCTGCTTGACGATGGCGATAAGCAGCACCTGCTCGCTGCTCATGCCGTTGGCGCCTGTATCTGTTGACACGTCGCCAGTGAGATCTTGATGAACCAGCTCGATGAGTTTGGGATTTTGCGTGATCACCGCATCGATCCGCTTGAGTTCCCGGTCGGGCTTCACCAAACAGGTCAACGTTTGGATGGACTAGTCAAAGATGGCTCTTGTGCTACGATCTTTTTGCGCATTTTTGCTCCCTGTGTTACGGTAGTAATCTTATAAGGCATTGATATCTCAACAAATTAAATATCATATTTTTCGAAACAATAGAAGTAAAAATGCGCAAAATATATATTAATGATTCGTCGAAAATCTTCGTGATTTTTCGATTATCTTTTGTTATGAGAATTTGAAACGAAAGCGTTGCGCAAGCAGCTTACATTCAGGGAGGGTATTAGATATGAAAAAACGTAACGTATTGATGACTGCAGTGATAGCTGGCTTGATGGCTTTTTCGCTGTCTGCTGCAGCCATGGAAAGTCCTCAATTTCGCGAAGGCCAGGCAAAACCAAATCTCTTCTGGTGGCCTGAGCAGCTCGATCTCAGTCCAGTCCGCCAGCATCAGCCGGAGTCTAATCCATACGGTGAATCGTTTGACTACGCAGAAGAATTTAAGAAACTCAATCTCGAAGCCTTGAAAAAAGATATTGATACCTTGCTCACTACCTCACAGGACTGGTGGCCGGCAGACTACGGCAATTATGGCCCCCTTTTCATTCGTATGGCCTGGCACAGCGCGGGTACTTACCGAACCCTTGACGGTCGCGGCGGCGCCGGCGGCGGGCAGCAGCGCTTTGATCCACTCAACAGCTGGCCTGACAACGCAAACCTTGATAAGGCTCGGCGGCTGCTTTGGCCCATCAAACAGAAATACGGCAGAAAGATCTCATGGGCGGACCTGATGATTTTGACAGGAAATGTTGCGATGGAAAAT